>NZ_JAMXXZ010000008.1:0-110518 GCF_024129285.1 Acinetobacter sp. S4397-1 | reverse complement strand
AAGACAGACGGTCAAACGTCAGCTTGCCATCCGGTTTTGGATAGTTCGGCTTGAAGTTCACTGCATCAACAGTTTTCAGCGTCTTAAAGTCGGGCACCAGGTCATGTAAAGTGAAGGGTACTTTAAACACGTTCTGGTCGATAAAGTTAAAGGCGCCCCCCATCCATTGACCGAACTTGTGCATTGCCGGGCCAAAGTTACGCGCATTATAGAGTTCTTCTTTCAGCCAGCTGTTGTTGAACTTCTCGGTATAGGCAGTCAGCTCTTTGATGAAGAAATCTTCACCTTCGCTCACACGGGCAACTGCAAGATCACCACCTTTTTCTACACCGGCCTGGATTGCTTCAAATACCGCTTCACCGCAAAGCATGCCAGATTTCATTGCCGTATGTGAGCCTTTGATCTTGGCAAAGTTCAGGAAACCTGCATCATCACCGATTAAAGAGCCACCCGGGAAAGTGAATTTAGGCAGCGAGTTAAAACCACCCTTGGTCACAGCTCGTGCACCATAAGAAATCCGCTTGCCACCTTCCAGATACTGTTTGATTAAAGGATGGGTTTTCCAGCGCTGCATTTCCATAAATGGATACATGTGCGGATTGGTATAGGATAGATCCACGATCATGCCCAAAGTTACCTGATTGTTTTCAGCATGGTATAACCACCAGCCGCCTGAAGAAGCAGTTTCATTTAAAGGCCAACCAGCCCCATGCATCACCAGACCTGGCTTATGTTTGGCCGGATCAATTTCCCAGAGTTCTTTAATCCCGATCCCGTAGTGCTGTGGATCAGCATCTTTATCCAGATTGAATTTTTGAATCAGGCGTTTACCTAAATGACCACGGCAGCCTTCAGCAAAGATGGTGTATTTGGCATGCAGCTCATAGCCCGGGGTGAAGTTATGCGTCGGTTCGCCATCTTTGCCAATGCCCATGTCACCAGTCTGGATGCCTTTCACCGTACCATCTTCATGGTAGAGAATTTCAGCAGCAGCAAAGCCCGGGAAAATGGAGACTTCCAGCTCTTCGGCTTTCTGGCCTAACCAGCGCACCACGTTGCCGAGGGAAATGACATAGTTGCCCTCATTATGCATGGTTTTTGGCACCATCCAGTGCGGAGCCTGTTTGGAGGTGGTTTCAGACAGCAGGAAGAACGTCTTGTCTTCAGTGACGGGCACATGAAGAGGCGCTCCCTGTTCTTTCCAGTCAGGGAAGAGTTCATTGATGGCACGAGGTTCGATAATTGCACCGGACAGGATGTGGGCACCGACTTCGGAGCCTTTCTCTACGACACAAACGGACAGATCGTTTAGGTTGTTTTCAATTGCAAGTTGACGGATTTTAATTGCCGCAGAAAGACCCGCAGGGCCTGCACCTACGATGACTACGTCAAACTCCATCGACTCTCGAGTAATATCTTCCATAATCTAAAACCTAAGGTTGTTATACGATAATGATGCTTGCACACTGTTCAGACTATAATTTAGTAAAGCTTTATTTTATAAAGCAAAGAAGTGAATCAAGCCGCTTCCACAGAACAGATTCCATGATTAAAAAATAGCGGTTAGATCTGTAACAAAATAGAGAATGAGGGGGTATCATTCTCTATTTCAGACCCAATAACTCAAATATTATTCAAGCTTAACGCAATATTATTGACCATATGAATGAGGCGAGGGCCAATTTCATTTTCCAGCTTTTCCTGATCCAGAATGTAGCTTGGAGCACCACAGTTAAAGGTTAAAATGCCATGTTTAGGGTGAATCAGAGGAACCGCGACAGAATTCACATCTTTGGTCCAGTCACCGATAGAAAGACAATATAAAATCATCTGTTTGAATCTAAATATCAGGATTAAAAAATAAGATAAGCGCGGTTTTGTGCCTCTCGCCAACACTGGGGTAGGGAAAAATACTCCAGTTTTTCACGATCCTTGTGAGCATTCTATTATTCCATTCGTTCAGCATTTGATAAACACTACTTTGAATGAAATAAAAATACAACTAACCGGCAAATTAAGAATATCCTTTTTACACAGGAAAATATTTTTTTTATGATCATTCAGTTGGTTTTAATTTAGGGTATATTCAAATTTTGGCGGTTATTTAAAACGTCCACATTTAAATGATACGGACGCCGAAGGCTGGTTTGATACTGGCGATATTGCCTATCAGGACCAGCAGGGCTATATCCGGATTTGTGGCCGTAAGAAGGATGTGATTATCCGTGGCGGAGAAAATATTCCGGTCGCAGAAATTGAATCATTGCTCTATAAACATCCGAATATTGCAACAGTAGCTTTAGTGGCTTATGCAGATGAACGAATGGGTGAGCGTGCCTGTGCAATCATCAAGCTGAAAGATCCAACACAGCCGTTAAGTTTTAATGAGCTGGTAGATTTCCTGAAAACCCATAATCTGGCCATGCAATATGTTCCGGAACGTTTGGAGATATGGGATGAAATTCCAATGACGCCATCGGGGAAAATCCAGAAATTTAAACTCAGAGAACTCTTGGCCCAATCTATAGCATCAGCAGCAATTGCAATGAATTAAAAAATGGAATAATTAAATGAGAAAAACCCTGAACAATACAATATTATTCAGGGTTTATTTTCATCTTAGATAAAAACGGCAATGGGGGGAACAAAAATCCCAAGCTTAATTTTTGGACGAGTTACAATTTTATTAGGCTAACTCCAACCTCTATAGTCGCAGCAGAAGATACCTGATTTTGTCTGCTAGTACTTTGCATCTGCCTTGAAATACTGTCCAGCTTTTTTGTGAACGATGTCCATTTATGAAGGGGCTTTTAAATAAGCTTAGTTTTGATCTGAACTTTTCTTTTTCTTGCCTCCGCCATCTTGTTTATTGACTGTTGACCAGGCAATCCGTTCAGCCTCCTCTTCAGATCGGCCGCGTTCTTTTTCACTGTCTTCAATATGCTTGGCCTGTCGCTTTTGTTTATCTGTATAAGCAGATTTATCACCTCTAGGCATCTCACTATCCTCATCAGATTTGCAGTGAAAAATACTATAACAAGCGCTTAGGTGGGAAAGGGTAAGTATCTGTCAGAATTTGTTTAAATTATTTTGGAATCTGCCAAACTTGATAAAAAATCAAAAGCCGCCTCATATTTTTAATGTATTTCAAAGCACATATAATACACGCCATTTAGGGCTATTATTCAACTTAATAAATTGATTGTATTAAATATTTTTATAATCCTTATAGATTAGTAGAAATATTTTTTGAAAACTAGAAATTCTCAAAAATGAAGATAAGCATCCACAAGGATGCGTTATCTTCAGATCTGATTAACCATTAATAATGCTGCCACCATTCACATGAATGACCTGACCTGAGATATAACTGGCTTCTTCACTGGCCAGAAATAAATAGGCAGGTGCGACTTCACTCGGCTGTCCCATGCGGCCCATGGGGGTCTGTTTACCAAATTCTTCCAGCTGTTCTGCATCAAAACTGCTCGGGATCAAGGGTGTCCAGATCGGGCCGGGGGCTACACCATTGACCCTGATTCCCGTTTTATTTTTTAATAAATTGGTAGATAAGCTTCGCGTAAAGGAGGTAATGGCACCTTTAGTGCTGGCATAGTCGATCAGTAGGTCATGACCGTGATAGCTGGTAATACTGGTGGTGTTAATAATGCTGTCACCTTCATGCATATGTGGCAGTACCGCCTGAGTCAAATGAAACATCGACAGAATATTGACATTAAACGTTTTTAATAGTTGCTCAGAGGAAATATCCGTAATACGCTCCTGTGGATATTGAACGCCGGCATTATTCACCAAAATATTAATAGTTTTAAATTCTTGAAGGACTTGCTCGACCATTTTCCGGATGGTTTCAGGTTGCTGCAAATCGCATTGAATCAGGAGGCAGCGTCTGCCTTCATTTTCAACCATCTTTTTAGTCTCTTGTGCATCCTGATCTTCATCCAGATAGCAGATGACAATATCAGCACCTTCACGGGCAAATAAAACAGAAACGGAGCGTCCAATGCCACTATCGCCGCCTGTGATCAATGCCACCTTATCTTTTAATTTATCACTGCCTTTATAATTTGATTTGATGACTTCCGGGAGAGGATTCATTCTGCTTTGGATACCCGGTTGATGTTCTTGCGTTTCAGTTGAAGCTGGGGTTTCAGGATAATGATTCATCTCTTCTCCAATTCCAATGAGGTCGTCCTATAAGATAAGAAAAATATATTAGGAGAATTTGAAAAAAATGAGTCAATACCTCACATTTCATAACATAATGTATTCGTGATTTATCAATTTTTCATTCAGATTGACATTGTCTGAAGGGTGGGTGGCTTATGCTGGATCGGTTAGAGCTCAACTCTAGCATTACGCTGATGTGAGTAAATGACTGTCTGCAAAATCCTTTGCTCAAGCACAGCAGATCAGTACATTTATATAAGCAACCATAGTATGGTTCATCCGAATGAATGATTTTTGCTGGAACAGGCTGGATGAAGATTCTTTTAATTACAGGTTGGGGACTAGGCACTTCAGTTCTCAAGCCATTTGCGGACTTGCTAAGACAACAGCAATATCAGGTTGAAATCTGGGACATCTTTGATCCCAATGACCTTTCAGTTCTTGCTGCCAGAGTAGAACAGGCCCAATCTTTTGATGTTTTAATCGGCTGGTCATTGGGGGGGCAACTTGCTTTATTGCTTGTGCATGAAATTTATCAAAAAACACAGCTTGCTAAACCTGTCATCTGCTGTATGTCGAACCCCTGTTTTGTGGCCAATGATCTTTGGCCTCACGCCATGCCCTATATGCAATATCAACAGTTTCAAAAATCTGTTTTAAAAAATCCTCTACAGGCAATGCAGCGCTTCTGTGCATTAGTGACTCTTGGTTCATCAGCACCTCGAGAAAGGGCAAAATATCTTCAACCACAGATTCTAAATATTGATTTAATCTATCAAGCTCGCCATCTCTATCTTCTTGAACAATTAAATTTGGTCAATATCTTCAAGTCTTATCCAGGCAAGATGCTTTTTGTATTTTCCAGGAACGATATGCTGGTTCCCTACCAACTTAGCCAGGAAAGCGAGCTATTAGCAGCATGTAACCTGAACTTGGTAAGTATTGATGCTGCACATGATGCCATCCTGTTCGATACAAAATTGTTAATCAACCCAATTTTAATATTTTTGACCGATACAGTAGCAGCTAAAGCCAAATAGCAGATAATGACATTTTCATTTCAATTTTAAAACGTTAAGATCAAAGTCATTTTTATTATTAAGGTTGAATTCTGTGCAGGACGCTTTCGATCAACAGCATATTTGGCATCCTTATACTTCCATGACTAATCCGCTTCCCTGTTATAAAGTCAAGGCGGCGCAAGGGGCAGTGATTGAACTGGAGGATGGATCTCAACTGATTGATGGAATGTCTTCTTGGTGGTGTACGATTCATGGCTACAATCATCCGGAATTAAATCAGGCTGTCAAAACCCAACTGGAATCAATGTCACACATCATGTTTGGCGGCTTGACCCATCAGCCAGCAATCGACCTGGCCAAACTGCTCCTTGAAATCACCGCTCCTGAGCTGGATAAAATTTTCTTTGCCGATTCTGGCTCAGTGGCCGTTGAAGTGGCTTTGAAAATGGCCGTGCAATACTGGCATGCAAGACAGCAGCCTCAGAAAACCAATTTTGTTACGACCCGTTCCGGTTATCATGGCGATACCTGGAATGCCATGTCGGTATGTGATCCGGTGACGGGCATGCATCAGATTTTTGGTTCCAGTCTAGCCCAACGTTTTTTTGTGCCTGCGCCGCAAAGTACTTTTGAAGGGGAATGGCATGTTGCAGATATTCAGCCGCTGGAACAGGTCCTAAAAGAAAAGCATCAGCAGATTGCAGCCATGATCATTGAGCCGATTGTGCAAGGCGCAGGTGGAATGCGCTTCTATCATCCTGAATATTTAACACAGGCCAAACGACTCTGTGAACAATATGATGTCCTGCTGATTCTGGATGAAGTCGCAACCGGTTTTGGCCGTACTGGAAAACTCTTTGCCTATGAACATGCTCAAGTGAGCCCCGATATTATGTGTATCGGCAAGGCACTGACGGGGGGGTATATGACGCTCTCTGCGACCCTGACCACAAAGCATGTTGCAGACACGATCTCCGATGGTGAAGCAGGTGTGTTTATGCATGGCCCGACATTTATGGCCAATCCTTTGGCTTGCGCCGTTGCCTTAAAAAGTACCCAGCTATTACTTGCCCAGGACTGGCAAAGTCGTATTCAGGCCATTGAAGTCCTGCTCAAAAAACATTTACAGGTTTTGAACACTTTGCCGCAAGTCAAAGCAGTTCGGGTTCTGGGCGCCATCGGTGTGGTCGAGTTGCACCAGCCTGTAGATCAGGCTCATTTTCAGGCTGAATGTGTACGCCGTGGGGTGTGGATTCGTCCTTTTGGTCGCCTGGTCTATGTCATGCCTCCTTATGTAATTTCTGATGCTCAACTTGAGACCCTGTTAAAGCAGATGGTTGAGATGGTTCAAGAGATGGAGTTAGCCCATGCACCATCTTGACTATTTTCAGCAACAACTGGATGAGCTGCAACAGCAGGGTCAATACCGTCAGTTTAAGGCCAATATTTCAAGCCAGCCTCGGCTACACATGAATGGAGTCGAGATGCTGAACCTGGCTTCTAATGATTATCTGGGACTGGCTTCAGATCTGCGCTTACGTGAAGAGTTTTTTGACCTGACACCTCTGTCCGAACGCCAGATGAGTGCCAGTTCATCACGTTTGCTCACCGGGAATTTTGCAGCATTTGAACAGCTTGAAGACACAATGGCGCAAGCATTTGGCCGCTCGGTATTGCTGTTCAATAGCGGTTATCATATGAATATCGGGATTTTGCCGGCGCTCGCCAATGCAAAAACCATGATCATTGCCGATAAGCTGGTGCATGCTAGCATCATTGATGGCATACGCCTTTCCAAGGCGCAGTATGTCCGTTACCGGCACAATGATCTCTGCCATTTACAGCAGTTGTTAGAAAGGTATCAACTCGATGCAACAATTGACCGCATTATTGTGGTCACTGAATCCATTTTTAGTATGGATGGCGATGAAACGGATTTAAAAGCATTAGTGGCCTTAAAACAGCAGTGTGATAAGGTCATGCTGTATGTAGATGAAGCACATGCGATCGGCGTACGTGGTGAGCGGGGGCTTGGCTGCGCCGAGCAGTATCAGGTGCTGGATCAGATTGATTTGCTGGTGGGTACTTTTGGCAAAGCGCTGGCTTCTGTCGGCGGCTATCTGGTCTGTCATCCGGTAATTCGCAACTATTTAATCAATACAATGCGTCCGCTAATTTTTAGTACCGCGCAACCTCCACTCTGTATGGCATGGACGCGTTTTATTTTTCAGAAAATGCAGCAACTGCGGGCAGAGCGGGAATATCTGACCGAACTGGCTGCACAGTTTCAGCAGGGCATTCAGGCACTAGGCTTTGCCTGCCCTTCGAGTTCACAGATTATCCCGGTGATGATTGGTGAATCCGGTCAAACTGTTCAGGCCGCCCAGATGATGCAAAAAAACGGCTTTTATATCTTGCCGGTGCGCCCGCCAACTGTCCCGGTCAACACTTCAAGACTGAGAATCTGCCTGCACCGGCAGGTAGAACAAGAAGATTTGAATCACTGTCTGACCTTATTGGGAAGCTTGTCTTGATGAAAAGTGAACAGATTGCCCGACGTTTTGCCCAGGCACATTTAAGTTATAAACAGCACGCCGTGGTCCAGAATGCAGTGGCTGCCGAGCTGATACAGCTGTTACAACAGCATGTGAGCCAGCCGGATTTTCAGCGCGTCCTGGAAATTGGTTGCGGTTCAGGCCTGTTTAGCCAACGCTTTATGCAGTCCTATGGTTTTGAACATCTTTTTTTGAATGACCTGTATGCCGAAGTACAGCAGCATTTTCAGGAGGATGATCGTCTTTTATGGGGCTTGGACAATATTGAAACGTTGCCGTTGCCGCAGTCGCTGGATCTGGTGGTATCTTCCTCGTCACTGCAATGGATTAAGGATTTAGCAGCGCTATTGAAGAAAATTCATCAGGCTTTAAAGGCCTCAGGCCATGTATGTTTTTCCAGTTATGCCCAAGACAATTTAAAAGAAATTAAAGCTTTAACCGGGCAAGGGCTGGATTATTTAAGTTTGGATCAAGTCGTGGGAATGCTTGAATCACAGGGTTTTGAAGTCATTGCCCAGCATGAAGAACGAATGACTCTAGACTTTGAACATCCCAAGCAGGTGTTACAACATATCAAGGCCACCGGAGTACAAGCGACAGCGCAGGGTTTTCGCTGGACCAAGTCTTCACTGCAGGCCTTCTATCAAAATTATCAACAATTTCAACATCCCGATACGCAGCATTATGGCTTAACTTATCATCCAATTTATGTGATTGCCCGGAAGGTGACATGAACGCACAGATTTATTTTGTCAGTGGTATTGATACCGCTATTGGTAAAACCTTCGCCACAGGTTTTCTGGCCAAACACTGGAACGAGCAGGGCATCCGCACCATCACGCAAAAGCTGATTCAGACCGGTAATACTGACGTTTCTGAAGATATTGAACAGCACCGAGAAATTATGGGCTGCGGACTGCTCAGTGAAGATCTGCAAAAGCTGACTATGCCAGAAATTTTCACTTATCCGGCTTCACCTCATCTGGCTGCCAGATTAGACAGACGTGAAATTGATTTTGGGAAAATTGAGCAGGCTACCCAACAGCTGGCCCAACATTATGAGCGGGTTCTGGTTGAAGGTGCGGGTGGTTTGATGGTTCCACTGACCGAAGACTGGTTGACGATTGATTATATAGTGGCACAGCAATATCCGGTTATTCTGGTGACTTCTGGACGTTTGGGCAGTATTAATCATACCTTGCTCAGTCTGGAACTGCTCAAGCAGCGCCAAGTCAAGCTCTATGCCTTGGCCTTTAATCATACGGACAATTCACAGGATGAACTGATCGCTAAAGATACGATTCGCTATTTAAAACAGTATTTGCAACGAGATTTTACTGATACTGAATGGCTGGATATTCCGGCTATGGATCTAAAACAGGATTAAAGAGAGATAAAAGAAATAAAATATCGCGGAATTTTCATTAAGGTCGGTTGCACCCACTGGATTAACGCGAATCAAAGAGAAAGGTTAGTAAAGCCTCTTACAACAGCGAAGGCCCAATCCTTGATTGGGCCTTCGCTCAAAGCCAATATTTAATGATGAATTAAATACTCACTTTAAAAGGAATTAAAAGAAGCCGGCTGGTTTAGTTGAATAGCTCACCAACAGGTTTTTGGTTTGCTGATAATGCTCAAGCATCATTTTATGGTTTTCACGTCCAATCCCTGATTTTTTATAACCACCGAAGGCAGCATGAGCAGGGTAGATATGATAACAGTTGGTCCATACACGACCCGCCTGAATCGCACGACCCGCACGGTAAGAGGTATGCGCTGAACGTGACCAGACACCGGCACCTAGACCATAAATAGTGTCGTTGGCAATGCGGATTGCATCATCAAAATCTTTAAAGGTGGTGACAGCAAGTACCGGTCCAAAAATCTCTTCCTGGAAGGTTTTCATGTCATTGGTGCCTTTGAAAATAGTCGGCTCAATATAAAAACCTTGACCAACCTCATGGCGTTCTGCACCACCGGTTAAGATTTCGGCACCTTCTTCACGACCAGTTGCAATACAGCCCAGAATTTTATCTTGCTGTTCCTGAGAAGCCTGCGCACCAATCATGGTCTCGGTATCAAGCGGGTGACCGGTTTTAATACGTTTTACTCGTTCGATTGCTCGTTCCAGGAATTTGTCCGCAATACTTTCCTGAACCAGGGCACGTGATGGACAAGTACAAATTTCTCCCTGATTCAGGGCAAACATGGCAAAGCCTTCAAGGGCTTTGTCTAAATAGTCATCTTCCTGATCCATAATGTCTTCAAAGAAGAGGTTTGGAGATTTACCGCCCAGCTCCAGCGTAACTGGAATAATATTTTCGGTCGCATATTGCATAATCATCTGGCCAACTCCTGTTGAACCAGTAAATGCAATTTTGGAAATACGCGGGTTGGTTGCAAGCGGGCGACCCACTTCCACACCATAACCGTTGACTATGTTAAGTACACCTTCAGGTAACAGGTCTTGGATTAATTCAACCAGAACCAGAATGCTGGCAGGGGTTTGTTCGGCAGGTTTCAATACAATACAGTTACCCGCCGCCAAAGCCGGCGCCAGTTTCCATGTTGCCATTAAAATCGGGAAGTTCCACGGGATAATCTGTCCAACGACCCCTAAAGGCTCATGGAAGTGGTAAGCGATAGTATCTTCATCAATCTCTGAAATACCACCTTCTTGAGCGCGGATACAGCTGGCAAAATAGCGGAAATGGTCAACGGCCAAAGGAATATCGGCAGCCAGTGTTTCGCGAATCGGTTTACCGTTATCCCAGGTTTCAGCCACAGCCAAAAGCTCTAAATTGGCTTCTAAACGGTCAGCAATTTTTAATAAAATGTTAGAGCGAGTTGTTGGAGAAGAGCGGCCCCATTGATCTTTGGCCTTATGTGCCGCATCCAGTGCAAGCTCAATATCTTCAGCGCTTGAACGTGGAATTTTGGTAAATACCTTACCATCTACTGGAGAAATGTTATCAAAGTATTGACCTTTTACAGGTGGTACCCATTGTCCGCCAATGAAGTTCTCATATTGGGCTTTAAACTGAACTTTTGAACCGGGTTGATTAGGATCGACATAACGCATATAGGTGTTCCTTGACTTATTTTAGTGTTGTAAAAATCTGTAATTACAGTTTTGGTATCAGGGACTCTGGTACACTATTCGACTTAGCATACATGGAATAAGGTTGGAGAAAGGTTGGAGACAAGAAGGTTTACAATTTTTTCACTTGATCTTAAAAGATAGTTATATAGTCATTACAGTGGATGTAAATCATGGCTTTTTTTGTGAGAGTATGGAATGGAGATAAAGCAAGATCTGAGCCAGAGACGACAGAAAATCGAACAGTTTAGAGCGAGTAGTAGTTGGTCGGCATTACATGCAGAGCAGCTGGGGCAAAGTATTGCCAGCTCCTGGCAGCGCTCATCTTCTGCTGCAATACCAGAAGATCGTTCTGCCGCGCCTTTAATCCATTTGCAAAAAGAAACTTACTCTTCCACTTTGGCAAATGCCTTGCAATATTGTGCGCAGGATTTAAAGCATATTGCTGAACAGTCTTCTATGGTACTGGCAGTTGCAGATATGGGCAGTACCATCATTTGGTCGGCCTCTAGCCCGCAAATGAAAAGTGCCGCCGAAAGTGTACATTTTATCGAAGGTGGGCAATGGCGTGAAGAACTGGTGGGGACAAATGCTTTAGCACTGTCATTAAAAACTCAGCAATCGAGCTGTGTGTTTTCCAATGAGCATTATATGTCGTCTATCCACGACTGGGTTTGTTATGCTGCTCCCATTGTTGATCCGCATTCACAACAGCTTTTGGGAGTAATCGACCTTTCGACCACCTGGCAACAGCATAATAGTTTGGGACTGCTGGCTGCGGAACGCTGTGCCTCCATTATTCAATCTGCTTTACTGGAACATCAAAAGCAGCAACTCTATATTCGTGCTTTTTCTGTGCCGCAAGTACTGTTCAATGGTAAGGTTTTGGTACTGACTCCACGCCAGATTGAAATCCTGACCATTCTGGCTTTATGCCCACAAGGTCTAAGTCTGGACAGTCTGCACCAGGCTTTATATGGTGAGCGTAAAGTCAGTATGGGCACATTAAAGGCGGAAATGTCGCAATTACGTGATGTGCTTGGGGGAATGCTGGGTTCAAGGCCGTACCGTTTATTGGCCCATGTCGAGGCTGACTTTTTGCTGACAGAGCAGGCTTTAGATGCAGGGTATATCGATTCAGCCTTAAAACTGTGTAGCGGGGTGTTTTTGGCTAAAACAGAAAGTCCTTTTTTATGTGCATGGCGCGATTGTCTGGAATCTCGCTTAAGTGATGCCATTTTTAAAGCCAATGAAACCGATGTATTACTGAAACATGTAGCGCGCTTCCCCGAGGCGATTGATGCTGTCGAACGTTTGATTGAGCTGATGCCCAAAACGAATCCCGTATATCAAACCCTATTAAAATATAAAGATAGTTAAGACGGCGATAGGCTGAATTGATCAAGCTTGCGTATCAGGCAGATCATTAAAATTTTTTTAAATGGCTGGTTTATCTTCATCTTATGGATCAGGTTGCTATAGTGCCTTGAGGGCGCCGTCGGACAGTCTTATATTCATTTATTAAGATTTTCTCCCTTATCCTGCTGACGAACCAGAATTCCCCCCAATTGTAAGAGTAAAAAAAAAGCAACTACCGTCTAACCTATTTTCTAAAAAATACGTTAAACAGCAGTTGCTAAAAATGTAAGCCAATAACTAAATGGGAGAGAGGGCTTACATTGAGGATTACATTGCAGCTTTAAAAATTTCTACCACTTGCGCATGGGTTGCTTTACGTGGATTGGTCAGCATACAGGCATCTTTTTGCGCATTTTCAGCCATAATTGCCAGATCAGCTTCCTTCACAGATAATTCAGCTAAACCAGTTGGAATACCAATTGAAGCTGAAAGTTGACGAATCGCATCGATCGCTTCATAAGCGGCTTCATTGACGGTCAAGCCTTCAATATTCACGCCCATTAACTGGGCAATTTTGGCATAACGGTCAGGGCAGGCAATCAGGTTAAATTCACATACATGTGGAAGTAAGATTGCATTACATACGCCATGCGGCAAGTTATAGAAACCGCCAAGCTGATGCGCCATCGCATGTACATAACCTAGCGAAGCGTTGTTAAAAGCCATTCCTGCCAGATATTGTGCATAGCTCATAGCATCACGCGCTTCCAGGTTTTCACCATTGGCAACCGCAGGGCTGAGCCATTGGCTAATCATGCTGATAGCTTTTTCTGCACAGGCGTCGGTAATAGGGTTGGCGTCCGTAGAAACATACGCTTCAACTGCATGAGTCAAGGCATCCATTCCGGTAGCAGCAGTTAAGCTGGCCGGTTTGGCAATCATCAGCTTCGGGTCATCAATAGCAATTAGCGGAGTACAGCGCCAATCGACAATAGCCATTTTTACATGAGTCTCTGTATTGGTAATAATACAGAAACGTGTCATTTCAGAGGCAGTACCTGCTGTAGTATTGATCGCAATCAGCGGTGTCATAGGCACTGTGCTTTTATCAATACCCTCATAGTCACGGATATGGCCGCCGCCCGCAGTCACCAGACCGATACCTTTGGCACAGTCATGTGATGAACCGCCACCTAAAGACACAATAAAATCACAAGCATTCTCGTGATAGGCTTGCACCCCTTTATGTACGTTAATATCAGTAGGGTTCGGTTCTGCACCCGGGAAAATATGACAGTCGACGTTAGCTTCTTTTAAATAAGCAGCAATCGTATCGGCAACACCAAATTTAAACAGACCGGCATCTGTCACAATCAGGGCTTTCTTTGCGCCTAAATTTTGTGCTCTGCTTCCCACTTCTTTGGCACAGCCAGGACCAAAAAGTGAAACACAGGGAATATAAAAACCATTGGTTTTATCTGCAAGATTTTTAAAAGCCATGGGGCAACTCCTTTTACCATTATTCAATTGTTGACACTTTTCATCGTCGATGAAGTATGCAGCCAAGTCCGGAAGAATCCCACCTACCAAACACCTACCATTTTAATAAAATGTTGATTTTTATCTAAAATATGAATCATCAACATCTGCCTAAGACAGCAGAGTATTGGAAAATTGGCGTCATTTTCTGCAAAAATAAATTCCGACTTTATCTTCCCTGAGATTTGGGATTTAGCCGTTCCCTTACATCGAGGACCTGATGATTTAACAATAGATGTATAGAGTAGAAGGAGGACAGGACATGTCTCAGTCTTATTCGAGCGATTTTGATAAAGGCAACAAGATGAGTATCCTGATATTTTTTAACTTAAAGATGAGCTATATTCATTTTTAGTGATTTTGTAAGTGAGAGAAGATCTTTAGGAATTCTACTCAGAAATAGAATATAAATATTCTAAAAAGACATGTTTAAGTCCGATACAGCATTCAATTTAGAGCTATAAAAATTCATTTCTCTAAACCGTTTGTTAAACTTTCCTTTAACTTTATTTGATATTATCTATTGTATTTTATCATTTTATATATTTATTAAGCTGAAAAATAAACAAATTTATCTAGACCTATCTATTGAGATGAAATGCACCCATTTTATAAGTTTAACAAGATCAGACTTTAGAAACTGACTGTTGGCGCATTGCGACAAAACTACCAATAGTGAATTAATTTCACTTTCGGCTTAAATAAAATCATTTTTATTCATGATTGGATTCAAGTATAAATTACCTTATCAAGAAATTCAGATTTATCTTAGAAATTAGGGCACCGGATCATCATGAATAAAGAGTTTGCATGTTCGATTAAAAGCATTCGTTTTGATGAAAATTATCATCCTTCAGACAGTACGCGTCTTACCACCAACTTTGCAAATCTGGCAAGAGGAGAGAGTCGTCAGGAGAACCTGCGTAAAACCCTGGCGATGATCAACAATCGTTTCAATGACTTGGCTCATTGGGATAATCCTCAGGCAGATCGTTATTCAGTTGAAGTTGAAATCATTTCTGCGGATATGGATATTGAAGGCAAGGGGAAGGCGTTTCCTGTCATTGAAATGTTGAAGACGACCATTATTGATCATCACAAGAACCAGCGCATTGATGGCATGGTTGGAAACAGCTTTTCCTCTTATGTACGGGATTATGACTTTAGCGTATTGCTATTAGAACATAGCAAGAAGCAGTCGACACGCAGTACTCCAGATCATTTTGGCGAATTACATGGCAAGCTGTTTAAATATTTGGTCAACTCTGAGGCCTATAAAGCAAAGTTTAATAAAGCACCGGTGATATGTCTCAGTGTCTCAAGTAGCAAGACCTATCAGCGGACTGAAAACCAGCATCCTGTATTAGGTGTGGAATACCAGCAAGATGAATATTCATTAACCGATGAATATTTCAAAAAAATGGGCTTAGAGGTTCGCTACTTTATGCCATCCAACAGCGTGGCGCCTTTGGCTTTTTATTTTAGTGGAGATTTACTGAGTGATTACACGAATCTGGAGTTGATTAGTGCCATTAGTACAATGGAAACCTTCCAGAAAATTTACCGACCTGAAATTTACAATGCCAATTCTGTGGCAGGGAAATGTTATCAGCCAAGTTTGAAATATCAGGATTATTCACTCACGCAGATTGTCTATGACCGCGAGGAGCGTAGCCAGTTAGCGCTGAAGCAGGGCCGATTTACGGAAGAGCAGTTCATCAAGCCTTATCAGAATATCCTTGAACAATGGGCAAAAAGCTACTCGGCTTAAAACCACTCACTACTTGATTCACTAAACGATAAAAGAAGATTGATGATGAAACGTCTATTACCGACCTCAACGGCTGGCAGTTTGCCAAAACCTTCCTGGCTGGCAGAACCGGAAAAACTCTGGTCACCGTGGAAACTACAGGAAGATCAACTGATTGAAGGCAAACAAGATGCCTTACGTTTATCATTACTAGAACAAGTCCATGCAGGTCTTGATATTGTGAGCGATGGTGAACAAACTCGCCAACATTTTGTCACTACCTTTATCGAACACCTCGACGGCGTTGACTTTGAAAAGCGTGAGACAGTCCGAATCCGTAATCGCTATGATGCAAGTGTACCTTCAGTGGTAGGAGCAGTATCTCGTCAAAAACCGGTTTTTGTGGAAGATGCTAAATTTTTACGCTCTCTGACCAGTCGGCCAATTAAATGGGCATTGCCTGGGCCAATGACCATGATTGACACCCTCTATGATGGTCACTACAAAAGCCGTGAAAAACTTGCCTGGGAATTTGCCAAAATTCTTAATCAGGAAGCAAGAGAATTAGAAGCTGCCGGTGTTGATATTATCCAGTTTGATGAACCGGCATTTAACGTGTTTTTTGATGAAGTGAATGATTGGGGCGTTGCTACCCTGGAAAGAGCCCTTGAAGGCCTGAAGTGTGAAACCGCCGTACACATTTGCTATGGCTATGGTATTAAAGCCAATACAGACTGGAAAAAGACTTTAGGCTCAGAATGGCGACAATACGAGGCAGTCTTTCCCAAACTGCAAAAATCCAAGATCGATATCGTGTCTTTAGAATGTCAGAATTCTCATGTTCCGATGGATCTGATTGAGCTGATTCGCGGAAAAAAGGTGATGATTGGTGCAATTGATGTAGCAACCAATAGAATTGAAACCCCAGAAGAAGTTGCTGAGACCTTATGTAAAGCACTTCATTTTGTTGATGCTGACAAGCTTTATCCTTCAACCAACTGTGGTATGGCGCCGTTGTCTCGCCAAGTCGCAATAGGCAAGTTGAATGCTTTAAATGCTGGCGCAGAAATTGTTCGTAAAGGTCTAACAGCTTAGTTCTTGTTGATTGCATGATGCGTCAAGAAAGATCTACTTCGGTTTGATTGGGTATTTCTGATCAGACCGATAAGCGCAATCCAGATGAAATAGCATGTTAACCCAAATACATTCAGCTGATCTGCCGACGCCGTGGTATCAAAAAAGCTCTATCTTAAGAAAAATGCCGATTTAATTTTGGAACAAGTGATGATTGACTCAACTGACTTTAGAAATGCCATGTCTCTGTTAACAAGTGCGGTCAATATTGTGACCACAGCAGGAGCATCTGGTTCTCATGGATTTACTGCATCTGCGGTATGTAGTGTCACGGATACACCGCCAAGCTTGCTGGTCTGCATGAATAAAGCCTCTAGGTCTCATGCACACTTTATAGAAAATAAAATTTTAACCGTGAATGTGTTGGGTGCACAACATAAGCATATTTCCAAGGTCTTTTCATCCAAAATGGATTCAGAAGAACGGTTTAAACATGGAACCTGGCTAGAATTAGAAACGGGCGCACCTGTCTTGGAAGATGCTCTGGTTAGTTTTGATTGTGAAATCGATCAGATTCAAGAAGTTGGAACGCATACTATTTTTATGTGTCGTATTGTCGCGATTCAACAAAGTCAAAATGATCAAAGCTTGGTTTATTTCAATCGTGCTTATCATCATGTCGGTGGGGAGGTAGTTGCTTAAATGGTGAGGTTTTTAGAATGTACAAGCGCACTAAACTTTAGCGTAACGTATATATTATGTCACTTGGAATACTCAGCAACGTGAATATAGAGTTGCAGATTCACGTGGCTGAGCTGTGGCAACAAATAATGTTGTGTAGCATATCTCGGATATTCTATTTAATTCATGCTGACCTAAAAGTTTAGTTCACTAGGAAAAGTTAAAATTTATATTTAGCTACTCAGGAGATGCAATTTACAAAATTAAGTTTTAGTCTATCAACCTAAAAAAATTAGGGCATAGTATAGGTCTTCACTATATCCAACTATGCTGTAACGATAGCATTTACTACCGATAAACCTAGATTACTCCTACCAGTCTTTATCGAATCTAAATCAGATTCGAAAAATAATTACGCTGGGTGCTGTCCTGCGGTAATAACTCTAATAAGCGCTGTACTGCATCAATTCGATCATGTGTTTGCCCAATAATTCGTAATAACTGATCAATATCTTTTATTTGATAGATCAACTGGCTTAAACGGGCATCAAAACAATGTCGCCAAGTACTTAGTAAAGGGCTTTCTGATTTAGATAAAAAGCTACCTTTATATAGCGAGAATGTGCTGGCAATAAGATTTGCATTTAATGCTTGTTCAGCACGTAAAAAATCACATTGGACTTCACAGGTAAGCCTATAAATACGAGCCTCGATTGAATGAGGTAATAGACTACGAAGTTGTGAAAGCTCAGCCTTTAGGGTTTTTAGGCTGACATTACGCTCACCATAAAGGGCAGAATGTAACTCTTCTAAACCAATACCATAGGGATGCAAAGCTAAAATGCAAAGTATTTCAATTTGACGGTGACTCAAATTCAATGTTTGCCCATTAAATTGAACCCAAGGCGAGCCTAGCGCCTTAATGTATAAAAAATTTTGCTGTTCAAATTTTATGGCCCGTTGTATTAAATCTGCACAGCGTTCAACTGCAAGCAGTCCCAAAGGAGTATGTTTTTTATATTTTGTGGAAAGGTTAATAATCCCATGAAATTGCCCTGATGTCGGATCCCAGATCGGTGCAGCATAACAGACCCAATCCCGAACACTGCCCATTTGGTTCTCATGAGAATAGACACAACTTGATATCTGGCTATTTAAAGTCATACCTATCGCATTGATCCCAACAGCCTGTGTAGACCAATGCCCACCTTCAATAAAATGAGCCTGTTCAGCAGAAGAAAGCATTGCCGAACTACTCCATGTCCATAAGAGGGTACCTTGATGATCTGTAAGACCAATAGCCATATCTGAATCATTAGCTATTTTGAGTAAGTCAGCATAATTATGCTGGATAGAGCGGCGAAATAAAGAAGTTCTATCTTCTGGAGGTAAGGCCAAAACAGGGGCGGCATGCACAGTATGCTGATTGATTAAATGGGTTGTTTGCAGCTTTTTTGCAGGTGCTGTATTGCACAGATTCATATCATATTCCTTTATGATCAGACTGTAATATTTTTAAATTTTAGAAAAGAGTTTTAAAGTTTATAGTCAATTATGCCATTTCCTCTTGCTTACATTTAAAATGGTTTTATCTTTGCTTTGTTAAATCCTATCTTTTGGTTTTACCAGCTCCTTGCGCTACTTTAAAAGTGTTCTTATGGACTGAAAATGACTATTTCCATCTGAAATGTTAATAAACGTAAATAAGATAAAAAGTCATTCACGCGTGTAAGGAGTAGGTATAGCCTCACCATGATATTGACGATCAGCAAAATAACTCGACCGAACCAATGGTGCACTCCAAATATTCTTAAACTTTAAGTGTTCTCCATGACTTTGATACCGTTTAAACTCTTGCAATGTAACAAAACGATGAATTGGTGCATGTGATTTGGATGGCTGTAAGTATTGGCCAATTGTGACATAGTCAATTTGATAATCTTTCAAATCATTTAATAACACAATAACCTCAGCTTCAACTTCTCCCAAACCGACCATCAAACCACATTTGGTTGGGATATCAGGGCAGTAGTGTTTAAATTTCTTAAGTAAATCCAATGAATGCTGATAGTTAGAGCCTGGCCGCATGGCTTTATACAAACGTGGAACAGTTTCAATATTATGATTAAAAACATCGGGTGGATTTTGACTCAGAATCTTCAGGGCAATATCTGCACGACCACGAAAATCAGGCACTAAAATTTCAATTAAAGTCTCTGGACTGGTTTGACGAATTTCTCGAATGCAATCGGCAAAATGCTGTGCGCCACCATCTTTTAAGTCGTCCCGATCAACCGAAGTAATCACGACATACTTTAAGTTTAAATTCTTTACCGTTTCAGCCAAATGCTTTGGCTCATTAATATCTAAAGCATTAGGACGACCATGAGCGACATCACAAAATGGGCAGCGCCGAGTACAGATATCTCCCATAATCATGAAGGTTGCGGTCCCACTGCCAAAACATTGCGGCAAGTTAGGACAAGCCGCTTCTTCGCAAACCGTATGTAGTTTTTGTTGCCTTAATAAATCCTTAATGATTTGGACTTCCTCAGGTTGACTAATTTTAGCCCGAATCCATTCTGGCTTCTTCGGTGTCGTTTTCGTTGGAATAACTTTAATTGGAATACGCGCCATTTTTTCAGCGCCCCGCAGCTTCTTTCCAGTTAATCTGGTGTTATTTAAATCCATTTCAAACACTCCATCGTTTAAAATAATTAATATAAATTCTGATATTAAATAAGCTGTTTTAAAAGCATTAATAATATTAAAACAGGGCAAAAAACTTATCATACAAAACAAAGGTTGGCTAAAGGTTTGTTTTTATATGTAATTGAACAATATTGAAAATTTACAATTTTTTTTAGATTTATAAGCTCATGTTTTTAATATCTATCTTATCTTTTTATGCATTATATTTTTTTAGTCTAATATGAAATTTAATAAAAATATTCTTATATAAATATACGATTTAAAAATCCAATTATTCAATTTTGGATTTTCTTTTAAGCGTAGGGAATAAGGAATAAATATATGCAATTAACGGAAGAGCAATTGCTGGCAGCATACAAAAGAATGCGCGACATTCGTGAATTTGAGGACCGACTTCACGATGAAAATAATACAGGTGATATTCCAGGATTCATCCACTTATATAGCGGTGAGGAAGCGGTGGCAGTAGGAATCTGTGAAAATTTAACAGATAAGGACTTCATTACCTCAACACATCGTGGTCACGGACATTGTATTGCTAAAGGCTGTGACATTCACGCCATGATGCTAGAAATATTCGGTAAAGATGATGGTCTGTGTCGTGGTAAAGGCGGCTCAATGCACATTGCGGACTTAGATAAAGGCATGCTTGGTGCAAACGGTATTGTCGGTGGTGGCCCACCTTTAGCAATTGGTGCAGCTTTAAGTGCCAAAACCCTCAAGAATGGTGGTATTGGTCTATCGTTTACGGGTGATGGCGGATCAAATCAGGGCTTAACTTTTGAAGCAATTAATATGGCTGTGGTGTTAAAGCTTCCTGTCATCTTTGTTTTTGAAAATAACGGCTTTGGTGAAGGTACTGCACACGACTATGCCGTAGGCAGTAAAGACATTGCAGGTCGAGCGGCAGGTTTTGGCTTACCTGCTGAAAAGGTAGATGGAACAGACTTTTTTGCTGTGTATGAGGTTGCACAAAAGGCAATTAAACGTGCCCGCCGTGGTGAAGGTCCGAGTGTAATTGAAACGATAACTAACCGTTTTTATGGACATTTTGAAGGTGATCCAGGGCTTATCCGCTCCAAAGAAGAACTGGATTATGTCAAAGAACATAAAGACCCATTGAAAATATTTCGTGAAAAAGTCAAAGGTAAAATTGACGAAGCTAAACTGGACGCGATTGATGCCCAGTCTAAAGCCAATGTAGACGACGCCGTGGCAAAAGCACGCGCAGCTAGGTATCCAGAAGTCTCTCAGTTGCTTACTGATGTTTACGTCTCTTACTAAAGGAATAGTAAAAAATGCCAAATAAAAGTTATCGAAATGCGATTAAAGAAGCAATTGAATTAGAAATGCGCCGAGACCCAAGTGTCATTGTGGTCGGTGAAGATGTTCGTGGTGGGCATGGTGGCAAAAATACCGATGACAATAAACTGGAAGGTTTTGGCGGTGTACTGGGTGTAACCAAAGGTTTATGGACTGAATTTGGTTCTGAAAGAGTCATTGATACTCCGATTACAGAATCGGCGATTATTGGTATGGCGGCAGGTGCTGCTGCAACGGGTTTAAGACCTGTGGCAGACTTAATGTTTATGGATTTTTATGGCGTATGTTATGACATGCTGTATAACCAAGCGGCTAAATTCCGCTACATGTTTGGTGGCAAAGCCAAAGCGCCACTCGTCGTACGGGGCATGATCGGTGCAGGTTTTTCCGCTGCCGCACAACATTCTCAGTCGCCATATAACGTGTTTGCCTCAGTGCCGGGTTTAAAGGTGGTGGTACCTTCTAGTGCCTATGATGTAAAAGGGTTATTGATTCAAGCCATTCGAGATGATGACCCAGTGGTCTTTTGTGAACACAAGTTATTGTATGACTTTAAGGGCGAAGTACCAGATGAGGCCTACACTATTCCTTTTGGCGTTGCGAATTACACCCGTGAAGGCACTGATATTACCATTATTGCCTTAAGCCTGATGGTGCATCGCGCCAATGAAGTTGCTGACAAGCTGGCAAAAGAAGGTATTTCGGTTGAAGTGGTTGACCCTCGAACTATTTCTCCGTTAGACGAAGATGGTATTTTAGAGTCAGTGGCTTCCACAGGTCGCGTAGTGATTGTAGATGAATCGGCGGCGCGTTGCGGTTTCGGACATGATGTGGCTGCACTCATTGCACAGAAAGGCTTTCATTATCTTAAAGCACCAATCGAGTTAGTCACTCCACCACACTCACCCGTACCATTTTCACCCGTACTAGAAAAAGAATGGCTACCAAGTGTAGAACGCATCGAACAGGCTGTACGTAAGACGTTGGAGGCTTAGGATGAGCAGAATTAAAACCTTAGAAATCCCAAAATGGGGTTTGTCGATGGAAGAGGGCACGATTGCCCAATGGCTGATTCAGGAAGGTACGCAATTTAGTAAAGGACAGGAAATTTGTGAAATTGAAACTACAAAAATCGTTAATGTTCTGGAAGCACCTTTCGATGGCTTGCTACGAAAAATTATTGCTAAAGATGGTGACACACTTATCGTAGGTGGAGTCATTGCAATTTGTGCAGATGCAGAAGTTTCCGATGCAGAAGTTGAAGAGTTTGCACAGTCTTTAGGTGGAACACCAGCTGTAACAGAAAACAAAGCTGTAGAAACGGTTCCTGAAAAAGTAGCTGTAGCTCAAGTTGAAACCAAAGTACAAGCTGCTCCTAAACAGAACAGTGTTGGTAATGGATCAAAGATTATCGCTCAGGGTGGATATATAATTCCTGCTGCGTTACAGGGCTATCAGCAAAGTGATGATATTTTTGCAACACCACATGCCTTGAAATTGGCTGAAAAGCATAATGTAAACCTCGCTCAGATTACTGGTTCTGGACGTGAAGGGCGTATTAGTGTTCAAGATATTCAGGCCGCAGTCCAAGCCGCTGGTGGGGCTTGTCCAGATGTACGTCGTCAGGCCAGTACGAAAGCCGCCAAATCTAAAGCAGATGACAGTCAGGTTCTAGCGACACCTGTTGCCCGCCGTTTAGCCAAACAATGGGGTATTAATTTGCATGACTGCCGTGCATCTGGTTCACGTGGACGAGTTTGTAAAGAAGATGTTGAAGCAGTTTATCAGCGGGAAAATCCTGTACAAGCTCAACATGCTGATCATGCTGATCCAGCAGAGCCAGCGAAAATCACTACCGTTGCTATGAATGGTATGCGCAAAGCAATCGCTTCACGACTACAAGCGGCAAAACGCAATGCACCACATTTTCGCTTAACAATAGACTTAAATGTTGAGTCGGTTCAGGCTTTGCGTCAGCAAATTAACAGTACCGTACCACAAGTAAAGCTGTCCATTAATGATATACTGATTAAAGCTGCCGCCGCCGCGCTGATCAAAGTTCCACAGGTCAATGTGCAATTTGATGAAGAAAATCAGCAGATCTTACAGTTTGAACAGGCTGATATTTCAGTTGCCGTGGCCATCGAAAACGGACTGATCACGCCAATTATTAAAGCAGCAAACCTTAAATCTTTGGCACAAATTTCTAATGATATGCGTGATCTGGCGACACGTGCCAAGACTGGAAAATTAGCACCTGATGAGTTTCAAGGTGGCAGTTTCAGTATTTCCAATTTAGGAATGCTGGGTATTCAACAGTTTGATGCCATTATTAACCCACCTCAAGGTGCAATTCTGGCCCTCGGTGCAGCCGAAAAACGTGCTATCGTCGAAAATGATGAGATTGTTGCTCGTGAAATGGTGACAGCAACATTGTCATGTGATCATCGTGTTATTGATGGTGCATTGGGTGCTCAATTCCTATCGGCGTTTAAGCAGTTTGTCGAAAATCCTGCATTAATTTTGGTGTAGGAGGAAAAGACATGTCAGATACACAGTTTGATCTTGTGGTTATTGGTGCTGGTCCCGGAGGGTATGTCGCTGCGATTCGCGCAGCACAACTGGGATTAAAAACTGCAGTCGTTGAAAAACAACACTTAGGAGGGGTGTGTCTTAATTGGGGATGCATTCCAACCAAGGCATTATTAAGCGGGGCTGCGCTTGCGCAGCAGTTTAAATCCGCAGAGCATTTCGGCTTTACTCTTAACGCTGTTAATTTTGACATTCAAAAACTGGTCCATCATAGCAGACAGGTTTCTGAACAACTGGTACAAGGTATTGGTCAATTATTGAAAAAGAATCAAATTACTGTTTTCAATGCGACAGCCCAGTTTATTGCCAAAGAACAATTACAACTTACAGATGTAAATGGTCGGAAACAGCAAATTTCTGCACCACATATTATTGTAGCAACAGGTGCACATGCAGCTAATCTGCCTCATATTCCTGTAGATGGAGATCAAATCTGGAGTTATAAAGAAGCTTTAGTTCCAGAACAATTACCAAAGTCTTTACTGGTCATTGGTTCGGGTGCTATAGGCAGTGAGTTCGCAAGCCTATACCAAGACTTAGGCTGCCAAGTCACCTTGGTTGATATTGCAAAACAGATTCTACCTAGCGAAGACATTGAAGTTGCGAAGTATGTACAAAAGCAATTTGAACAGCAGGGGATGCAGGTTTTAACCGAAGCGACTGTAAAGAAAATAGAAACAGATCATGCTCAAGTACATTGCCATATTGAAACTGCCACAGGTGTGCAAATCATTAGCGTTGAAAAGGTACTTTCGGCTACTGGAGTAAAACCGAATGCTGAAAATCTTGGCCTAGAAGCTTTGGGGATTGAATTTGAGAATGGCTTTATTAAAGTCGACTCATGGTGTAAAACCAATGTTGTGGGCGTTTATGCAATTGGCGATGTCGCTGGTGCACCGTGTTTGGCACACAAAGCCAGTCATGAAGCCATTCTTTGTGTAGAGAAAATTGCAGGCCTAAGTCATGTACATGCTTTAGATCGTACACAAATTCCAGGCTGTATCTTTACCCATCCTCAAGTGGCCAGTATTGGTTTAACAGAACAGAAAGCGAAAGCTGCAGGCTTGAGTATCAATGTTGGTAAGTTTCCTTTGCAAGCCAATGGTAAGGCATTGGCTTTAGGCGATAGTGCAGGATTTGTTAAAACCATTTTTAGTCAGGAAACGGGTGAGTTATTAGGTGCTCACATGGTCGGACATGAAGTCACCGAACATATTCAAGGTTTTGCCATCGCAAAATGCCTAGAAGCTACAGATGAAAGCTTAGCACAGGTCATTTTCCCTCATCCGACTTTGTCTGAGGCGATGCATGAGTCGGTATTATCGGCGATGCAACGTGCAATCCATATTTAAGAAGTCGCAAGATTCTTAGGAGGCGAACCTAGAATTATTAGTTAATTCCTATAAAGCGAACTATAAAAACTCTCCAAGGAGGGTTTTATTTCATAGTTCGCTTTACTTTTTGGCGACTTCATTTTTAGCTTTAATTTCTGCTGAAAATTTCAAAATTAACTGCAATGACTACCTAACTATTAGAATAAGTAATTCAATAAGTGTTTAAATTTTATTAATTAAATTTATTTACATACAATTACATGACTAGTTAATATTAGAATTTACTTCTTTTTGACTAGTTAACTCTTAGAATGAAAAAAACTCAAAAAATTACCACAATTTCAAAATTAACTTTTATCGACAGGAATTATAGATAGGATAGTATTTATGAACTTATTGTCTGGTGTTCATGATTTAACATAATATACATTATACGAAATCAAGTAATCCAAGCATTTCATTTATTAATAGATTGTTAGTGCTCTTTTGGGTCTTTCTCAAAGTTAATTTCAACCATGTCTACAGAACTTTAATTTACTGAAAAACCCAATTCCACTGACGAGTCCTGATATTTTCATAAAACCTCAAACTCAATTCTACGGTTTTTCTTACGACCTTCAGGCGTTGCATTATCAGCAACAGGTTTACTCGCTCCCAAACCTTCAGTACTTAATGAATGTTCAGGAATATTTTTAGCAATAAGATATTTTTTGACAGTCTCAGCGCGTTGCTGGCTGAGGATAATATTTTTATTGACATCTCCTGAACTGTCGGTATGTCCAATGATCCGAACTTTCTTAGCTCCCGCTTTATTTAACGCAACCACCATTTCGTCTAAAATTTGTGTACTAGAAGTTGCCAAGATTGCACTTCCCGATTCAAACTCAATAATTCGGTTTTTTAAAGCTGCATCAATTATTTTCTGCTCAGCCTGA
This sequence comes from Acinetobacter sp. S4397-1, assembly GCF_024129285.1. Classification (NCBI taxonomy): domain Bacteria; kingdom Pseudomonadati; phylum Pseudomonadota; class Gammaproteobacteria; order Moraxellales; family Moraxellaceae; genus Acinetobacter; species Acinetobacter sp. S4397-1. Next base: position 84,354 of record NZ_JAMXXZ010000008.1, on the reverse strand, counting down.
TTGATAGAAAGCGCTGTATTTAAATGATAGTTTTCTGGAGTTAAACCCTGGAATTTTGCGGTGGTCAGGTGAATTTCATCAGAATGATCAACCTTGCCAGTCAGTCGAATATCAGTGCCTTTAATGGTCAAATTGCCCTTTTTAACCCTTTTAAGATCCTCATTAATCACCTTGGTTACGGTGTTTGACCAGTCACTAGGAGCTGTAACCTGCCGAATCTGAATTCGGTCGACAACATTTGGTTGTCCATAAGTCATATAAGCCCTAGTCAAAATGTCTGTTTTCATTTTTTCATTCGGTACTACACCCTCAATCACAATTGGCTGAGCACAGATACTAAAGCTTAGGCTCAACCCCATGACAGCTATGAAAAATTTAATTTGATTTATATGTTTGATTTTATTCATTTTATCCATCAATAAGTGTTTGTTTAAAAACTTGAATCGTATGTTCGAGACTCATCCGCTGCTGATTTAAATTTTGTTCTAATGCTGCTAGTCCTGCATTCTGTTCTAAATATGGCTCAATCCATTCGGCTTTAACCAAGGAAACCCAATGCTGGCTTTGCATATTTTGCCTAAGGATATCTCCCAGAACCGTACTATCTGTACCTTGAAAGCCACATAATAAAACGGGTTGTTCAGCATGCAATAATCCAATAAAGAGTTGATTATGCTGTTGCTGCATAAACAGGCCAATTAAATGGACCCAAAAGGCAGCAATTTCATAGCTATAACTCATATTATGAAGCGGTAAAATCAGAGTTTTATTTAAGCGTTTTGCTCCATATTGAATAACAGGCTGGAGTAATAGGCCAAGTGCAATCAGGGTTTGCACCAACTCATACACCGCCAAATCCATAAGTTTGGCCAGCGTGTTCAAGGTCTGATTATTATAAAAACTTTGTACATCTTCCTGGCTATACACAGGACTCCGATCAGCTAGCTTACTCAACTTATCCAGTAAAATATCCGGATTACGAATTGAGCGTATAACTCGATTACGCTGATAAAGATCAATCAAGGTGGGCTTAAAACGATACGGCAAATAAATCATATTTTTATGAGGCTGATCCATTTCAATGAGATGTCCAAGTACCATCGGAAAATAGCGACCTGAATAATCTTCACTACTGATCAGGTGGGCTACCAAAAGCTGCGATTCCTGTAGATTTACCAGAAAAAAATCCAGAGACGGCAAATCGCTATAATGCTGCTTGAAGTTTTTAGACTGCATCGCGTATTCCAGTGCTTCACTAATCCAGCGATCTAAAGACTGAATTAAGTGAGGGTGACCTTGCGATTTCAAGAAGTCGCCATGTGCTGGACATTTTCCATAATAGAAAGGCTGAGTTGATAATTTATACATACCAACCATCCTCACTATTTTTTCTCAATAAATGGATGCTCTTCATGGCGCAGTATCCCCTGCTTTTCCAGTTGCCAAAGCAGAAGCGGTCTGTCCATTGCTGATTGCAGACTGCGCAGCAATCACTCGCACCGCTTTGTTGGACATGACCTGATCAACCAGTTGCAAATTGTTATAACTGGCACGACCTCCTATAGAACTCGCCGTATCTCCGCTCACCAGACGAAAATTTACTTTTATCGCCAAGTTCGGCTGCTCTTTGCTCTGCCATAGCATTTCAAAAATATTTCCTTTTTGCTGGCGCTTTGCAGAATCAATCAGACGGTTAATCCCATATTCACCTGGCTCATCAAAAATAGTATGTATCTTCCCTTCTAGATCAACCACAGTAATTCGTGCGCCCGGAATAGTACCCGGATTCGGCCAAATAAAATTCACCCATTGTTGTATCCCATTTTCAAACAACATCCGTTGTCCATCAATCTCAATGCTATAGGACAACAGATTAGGATTTTCTAGAGGGAAAAACTGGAAATTTGACTGATTGGGAGCCATGTTATTTGAAGTCTGATTTAATTCTCCTGTAGCGACCCCATGCACCGGAGCAAGATAATTCTGGAAATTTGAAACAAAAGCAGGATGCAAACCTACTCCCAAATCCTGCCAGGTCTTAGTGGTCAGATGATAGCCGCGACGAATCACAAAAGGATCCAGATATTCTTTGACAAAGCGTGCAATACTGCCATTTTCACCAAAAATCTGGTTAATTTCTGTCGTAGTGGCCTGTAAGCTGGCCTGACTATTAAATGGATATTTGTGTGCCATACTGCTGGTAAATGGCTGATAAGCCTGTATTTGCCAGAGTTTATTAATTTCTGTCTGTGCTGGTGGAATCAGGCTTGAAAATGCCTGCGTGAGTGGAGCGACTAAAATCTTTTGCAGTGTTTTCTGATCAAGCTCCTGACTGCCGGCCAACATTTTTTCACTGACAAACTTCTGGCTCGTATTAAAGATAGAATTCTGCTCGTGAATAGTTTGACGAAGTAAAGCCATACTCGCAGGACCTATATCTCCAGAGCTTTTCAGATCATTAAACTGGCTACGCATTTTACCCACGGATTGAAGGTATTCATCCAGCAAGGATTTGTTTTGTAAATCATCCCGCTGACGAACAATCTGATACAGGGCCTGAAAATCTTTGGCAATCATGCCTTGAGACAAAAGAGAGCCTGAGTTTTGAGCTAAATGAACTTCATCACGTCTTAAAACTTTACGTTTAAACCAGGCCATAAAGCCTTTTTGCGGTATGGCCAGCTCTGCCTGTACTACGGGATTATCCCAACTGGTTTCCTTAGCCGCACGTTGTAATAGCTTTCTGATAGGCGAATGTTCGTTTTCTCCCAAGACATCCATCTGCCGGATCTGCTGGTTCATATCTGCTGCTTTTGCATAATGAATCCCACTGAGAAATTTGCGCCATTCGACAATATATTCCTGTTTGTACATATCGGTTAGCTGTTTACGGATCTGTTCCGGGCTACCGCTGAAACTGAGATCATCAGATTTAGATACATTCAGGACCCAGTCCTTGCTCTCTGTTGGATTCTGCGCTGCTTTTTCAATTGCAGGTTGAACATATTCATTCCACGCCTGATAACTATAAAGGCCAAGCACCGCATAACTACTCAGCATGACTGATTGAGTCTCATCATCCAGAATGTGCTTGAGGGTCAGAACAGGAAAACGTACAGAAGCTCGCATTTTAATTTCATTATAGACCCGATCCCGTGCCGAGACGCCCGTCGTTACAGCTGTTAAAATCTGCCGGCTTTGCTCAACCAGCATCGCATCAGAATTCAATTGAGGAAAATATGAACGATGCGTTAAAGTCATGGCATAGCTTAAGACCTGCTCAGCCTTTTGGATCATTTCAGTACGCGGCATTTCACCACGATGGCTCTCTAACCATAGGCGCCAAAAACGTGTCACCTGATTACTCAGATGCCCCGCCTCAATATACTGACGGTTACTCAACATCAAATAGGTTTTGAGCGCATTATAAGCATCTTGAGGATTTTGCTCGGAAGGCTCAGTGATTACCTGTTTGGCTTGAGCCGTCTGTTGTCCCGATACATTAATATAATTGGCTTTCAGGTTCTCTTTATTGAATTTAAGTTGCTGCAAATATTGGGCAATATTTTGCTGTGTCGGTTGCAATACCAGTAAATCCACACCTTTGAGATATTCTTTTTCGAGTTGTTCCCTGATCCGGTTGCCTTGATACAGGCCAAAACTATATTTTAATGGACGATCCTGTTCATAATGATCCAGTTGTTGTAGATGATTTTGCAGAATGAGTAAAGCATCCAGCTGTGTCGAGAGTTCAGGCCCATGATGTTGCTGCATTTGCACAACTTTATTCAAATCCGCCTGAATTTCGTTAATTAACTGCTGATTATTACGATATGACCAGATCCACAGACTCAAAACGATGGCTACCGTCAATAAAGAGCCTATAAAACTGATAAAACGCTGACGTTTCCGCAAAGGATTGATCTGCTGCCTGGCCAGGTTTTTATCTTTTAAAATAACTTCCGAAAACAGGTTTTTTAAGAAATATCCATGATCTTGGGAAATTGATCGTGTGGGTAAGCCAAACTTGCCTTCTTGGCTTTGAATCAGATGAAAATCTTCAGCAATCTGTTCAGTTTTAGGACTTTCAATCAGCCCTTCCTGTAAAGCGCTGGTAAAATAAAAACCACGAAATACCGGTTTAAACTGGTAAGGATTTTCCTGAAAAAGTGCTGAAATGAAAGTTCTTAATACCGGTTTTAGACTTTTAAACTCTAGCGGAAAGGTCATGACACTCGGTGAAATATACTGGGAATGCCGCCGTGATAAATGGGTGTGACTCACATTCTTCAAACCGTCATATAAGATACTATAATGCTTTTCAAATAGCTGAGCGGCATTTTCACTAGATTGAGTGTCATAAGCCAAAGTAGCCCCCCAAATCTGATCAAACTCATGCTCGTTATAACAATCAAAAAACTCCGTAAATCCGGCAATCAAATCCATTTTGGAAAAGATAAGGTATACAGGCGTCACGACCTCTAGTCGCTCAGTCAAATCCTGAATCCGGTTCCGCAGATTTTTTGCCAGTTGAATGGATTTTTCCGGGCTCTGGCTCACCAACTCGGCAATACTGACAATGACAATCAGACCATTAATCGGAGCTTTGGAACGGTTCTTTTTTAAAATATTTAAAAAGCCCAACCATTCAGAATGATCTTCACTGTAAACCGAATAACGTCCCGCCGTATCCAGCAACACCCCTTCGGTGGAGAAAAACCAGTCACAGTTTCGTGTACCACTTAAACTTGCAGATACCGTTTTACGGTGCGCATCTTCGAATGGAAAATTCAATCCGGAATGATAAATGGCCGAACTTTTTCCTGCCGCCGGATTCCCGATCACCATATACCAGGGTAATCCGTAAAGCGCTGCATTGCCTTTTTGATCACCCAGCCTGGATTTACGCAAGAGTTGGATCGACTGTTTCATTTGCTGGTTAAGCAGCTGTAACTCCTCTTTATTTTTATATTTATGATCAGCCTCAGCCTGTCTGGAGATCGCTTCAGCAAGTTCTTTGCCCTTTTTGCCATGACGATAATGTTGAATCAGCTCATAAATCCCCCAACCCATCAAAACAGCAATATACACAGCCGCCAAACTCCAGAACACCTGATCAGAGACCGTATTCATCATTGAGATAAGCACAACAAAGAAAGACAGGGCCATGATGGCTTTAGGATGAGTGACATATTGCCAGATATAACCAAGGAACGTATAAATTAATGTATTCACTATAATCTCTAATTTTTCTATATTTTTAAGTCGTTATGCAATTAAGGGTAGTGTTTCAGCATGTTCCGGATTTTTATTCTCACAATAGATATAGGTATGTGGCTGCTCCAGGCTATAAGCCATTGTAATAACATTGTCCCGCATTTGTGTGAGCAGCATTAATCCTAAAACATGTCCAAAACATTGTGTATTTCCTATAAAAGACTGAATATAAATAAAATACTCAGAAGAAATTCCAACCGGATTAAAGTTTTGCTGTAACTGTTGAAGACTCTTTGATTTTTTCGCCTCATCTAATAACAGCACAAAAGCCTGTTCTGTTTCCAGTTGAGCAGACAGGTCCAGCTGTTGCCCGATTAAATCTTTTTCTAATTTTTTGACATGATGACTCATTTTTAAAATTTGTACTGCTGTTATTTCTTCTAGAGCTACCTGCTCGGCAGTTAAGCACCAGCTGGCTGCATATTCTGAAGCTATATATTGCTCATGCTGCCAGAAATTTTCATCCACCCATTCCTGATCAATCTCGGAATCCGCCATAATGATCAGGCTTGCTTCCTCAGACTGCTGTGCAATATCTTGCAAAAGTGTCATACAGGCAGCATAAGCACTCTGCCTGGCAAGAAAATGGAATTCAATATGAACATGGTCGATCAAGAAGGCATAGTCATGTTCTAATTGCTGCAAAAGCTGGGCTTGATATGCTTGATCATCCCAAGAATGCACTAAACTTTCGGCGATTAATATATGAATATTTAAGCGATTTAACTGAGCGACCTCCTCAACAATTTCCTGCTTTAAAAGATCATCATTTTCTACTTTATAGTCATACTGATTCTCTGGATTCCAGCCGGGATGCATACGATATTGATAGGCAAATTCATTATCATAAAACAGTGCTGAGCGCTTTAATTGTTGTGCAATTGCATGCATGCTATGCGCATGCTTTTGTAGTTGTTGTTGAATTAATTGTTGTATACGCCGTTCCCGTGTATTGGAAAATAACTTTTCTTCATCTAAATCGGCTTTTTCTAGCCATTGGTCCAGCTCGGCAATACGATAGGATAAAAGTGGCAACCCAAAATTGTTAGTCAGCTGAAAATCCAGTTCAGGGCTTTTAAATTGTGTCATCGACTGTAGTATTTCTTCATTTTCCCCAAAACAATGCCAGGCAGCGCTGGATAAAATATTTAAACGATGATGCTCAACATCCTGCTCATTTTTGCTTTTATCCTGTTGCTTTTTATCATTTTTTAAAGCAGTAAGTTCTTGATTTTTTTGCTGCTGCAACTTTTCGTTTCGATAGTATTGAATCGTTTTATAAATAAAGTAGGGACTCAAAATCAGTATGCAAATGACAAATGGCAGTAAGATAAACATCCCGACCAGATCCATTTGTGAGGGATCATAATGGCTGTCTCTCCAGTAATAAATAACAACCGTACTTATTGACACAGCTATAGCCAAGAAAGCAGAGATGATGAGTTTAATCATGTCATGCTCCCCTTTAAATGATAAAAGGTATCGGCATTATGTACATCCTGTCTGGGCATGAGTAACGCCCCTTCACCCAGGGTCATTGAACAGCCCTTTCCAAGCTGGATAGAGGAAAGCTGTTCTTTATCCAGAATCAAACGGAGACTGACCTGTAAGGTAGGACTACACCAAGTACTGATGATTTGTTGTAATTTAAGGCTATATTCCCCTTGAGACAAAAATTTTAAATAATCCAGCCGTCCTAAAGGCCCAATAACAATTTCAATTTTTTCATCAACTTGTGTCACTTTTTCGCCACAAAAACTATTTATACCCAATAAAGTAGGCCGGGATTGGCTTAAATGACTTTTTTGTTGCTCATCCAGCTGGAACTGCTCCGGAATAAGTTGATTAATCTCAAAATCAAACTGAAAAATGCAAGACAGAATGGTTTTTAAAGCATATTTACTATTGTTCTGCCCCTGCATTAAACCGGAAAATTCAGCAAAATAATCATCTATGTGCCGTTGATCTTGCTGCTCTGTTACATACCCTGTTAAGGCATGTAAAATTTTCAGGTAATAATTATCCTGTTCAATTTCATAACGAACTGGCAAATGATAATTCAGGCAGGCATCTATATATTGGGTAGTCAGCTTATGATTAAACAATCCTAAAAAATGTAAGCTTTGTTCACGCTGTTGTCGTGCAGCATGTCTGACTTTATAGGTATAGGTATAAGGCAATACCCCCTGTATTCCGGTCAATCCGACCATCAAATTGGTGATCTGGATCCGACCATCTTGCAGATGAGCTGACTCGATCTCAGAAGCTGGAAAGTTCAGACTTAATGAGCTCAAAAAATAAAAGCTATTACTCCATTTCTGCTGTTTTGACTGTTCGGGCGCATGCCGAAATAGACGGGTTGCCTGAATCAGTTCAAATGCAGTTGGCTGTTGATACAGCTGATCAATTACAGAAGTTTCTTGCCACCAACGTTTTGTATGCATTGGTATAACTCCTGTTTTGATTCTGAATCCAGTACCGTCATCTCGACATAACTATTCATCTGAACTTTTAAGTTAAAAATATGGTTTAAAATCTGAGCAAAGATATAGACACTTGCCCCCCGGAAAACTTGGCTATCCAGCTGGATTTCAGCTTTAATGCCTCGAATAAATAGTGGGAATGGCTGATGGCTCATCAGTTTCTGCCCCAATGAAAATTTAATTGACTGAATTGTGTTAATAATGAGCTGATTTTCTTTAGATTGTGGCAAGTTATAAAGTTCAAGTAATTCTTTAAGATGACTAACCACATCCCCTTTTATCAGGGATAAATTATTTAAAGATAAATGCGAAATGATCCGCCATTGTTCGAGCTGTTTCTGCTGAAAACGATAGGGTAAGTTCGGCCGTTTTAATAGTCGAGCTTTACGCACCAGATGATTTTCATTTAATGACAGGCTGTTTTGTCCTTGATCATAACTTTCAAAAGGCAGGTCTCGATTGGTACAGAGTAAACGGGTACTGATAAAGTCAGAAGTAAAGGCTCCTGGCTTTAAATGTTTGGAAATAATCGAATATTTAAAGTCTATAGGATTGTTTTGATCGGCTGTGGGTGAAAGCTGATAAAAAAACTGCTGGTCATTTTGGTGATAATGACTCATTGCAAAAAATGGCAAGATTGGAAAATATAGCTGTTTTTTATCAATGGTTTCCCGTAAAAGATGCATCTCGGTCACACCATAAATCTGAAAATACTCAGGATGGTGGACATCACTTATCAGAGGATATTCGAGGCATTGATGATCAATTTTTTGTGGTTCAGCCTGTTTTTCAAACAGATTAACGACTGGTGTGGCAAAGAGTTTAAAATTTGCACTGTTTAATTCTGCATAATTATGGATAGCCGCCTGATCATTCAAGTTGGCTTTAAAATGAATTTTCAACTCAAACTCTGTTGGAGCCTCAGTTACAGCTTTTAAAAAATCCAGATTGATATTTAAGAAATTGAATTTTTCAGGAAAACAGAAATATTCAGTCAACAAACGATAGGCTTGATGTGTATGCTGATCGACAGGAAGAAGACTGTCTTCTTCAGCAAAGCCCATGACCTCGAACGGATTAGAAATATTGGTTTCATAAGCTTGATATTTGAAAGAAAACTGGGTGTCCGACTTAAAAATCGTATCTAGAAGCTGCAAGGGAAAATTAGAAATAGCATCCAGATATAAAGGTAATTTGTGTTGGGATAATAATTGATGCTGCTGGTTAAAAACTTCAAACTTCAAAATCAACGTTGCATTACGATTCAGATGTATATAGGCAGAAGGATGTGTTTTAAAGTTGACCTCCTTCAAATGTATGGGTAATAGCGTGACACTATTTACCGTACGATATTCACATTGCACGCCACGAATACTTCGCGCTTTCAGAACCGTATTTTTTGCAACTACATGTACTTCTTTTAAGCTTTTAATTTTATTTGTATCTTCAAAACTGATGATTGAACAGGCAGGAAAAGTTTTTAGATATTGAGGAAACATGATCTCAAAAATCGAACGGGTAAATATCTCATAACTATCATTCAGCTTTTTATCAATACGTGCCGAAATCAATGAAAATGCCTGAATCAACCGTTCAATATGTGGATCATCAATATGTTCTTGATTTAAAGCAAGGCGTTGAGCAATTTTTGGATATTTGTTGGCAAATTCTCGTGATTGTCGGCCAAATTCCTGTAATTGCTTTTCATAATAGGGTAATAAATCTTCAATCACATGCAACCTGCTTATTTTCGAGCCAAAATAACATATTGTTGTGTAGTCGGTTTGAGAAGCGCATCAAACATGACTGTTTCATATAAAGGTGAAATATTTAAGTAAGCAGAAATAGTTAAGTATAGGCTGCTCATATTATTTTCATTCATCAGCATCTCTACCTTGACCTGTTTTAAACGCGGTTCATGTGCACTAATCGATTGCGCAATAGAATGACAGATTTTGTCACGATCCATAGGATTCGCAGTTGATAGACCAACAAAATCAATAATGCCGAATTGCAGAATAGAGCTTTTAATCTCTGAATAATACTCAGCAGATTGCCCCAGATGCGTCATCCGGTTATTTAAAAGATCTTCGAGGTCCTGCGCTATAGATTGTCTTAATTCCTGTATAGACAAACCTGATCTAACTTGATCATCTGCAGGCAATAAACGCTCAAATAAACTGCTTCTAAATCCATAGGGATAAAGTCGATCCAAATTCATATTCTTATCATTTAATATTGCTATAGATAGAGATAAAGGCAGGTAAGTACCCACCTTTATTCGGGGCATGTAAATTAAGCCGCGTAAGAAGCGGTATTATTCGACAATGACCATTTTTTAGTGACTGCACCTTTTTGTGAACCATTAATGTCTTGCTGGTTATAAGTCCACTCGACTGCAGCATATTTCAGACCAAAGGTTTCAGTTGGTACCCCCTCCTGATTCACATTTGGAGTGACCTGAGACACCAGCACATGCTTGAGTTTAATCTGCAAATATTTGATGCGCTTATCACCATTTGCACGATAAAAGTCAATTTGCACCTCATCAAAGGTATAACCAGCAGAGCACGCTTCCCAGAGTTTCGGACTGGTTGCATCCAGGTCTTTAATAAAGACCATATCAGAATGTTCAACACGTTCTGCAGTATGCCCCCCTACACTGGAAGAAGTCGCAGATTTTGGCTGACGGATATGGTGTGCCCATGAATTCACTTCTAACCAGCTTTTATGTTCAGAATCACGTGATTCACCATCAACTTTATACTTGCCACGGAACTGGACGTAAATATCTTTCATTTTAATGATTTTCCTTTTATTATAAGTGCTTATAGTTATTCCACAATTTTAAATCTTATTGACTTGATTGCGGCAATTCAGTGACCAGCCTAAGTGATACAGAGAGCTCATCTAACTGAAAATGTGGTCTTAAAAACACCACAGACTTGTAGTGACCAGGTTCAGCTGGATTTTCTACAACTTTGATTGAAGCCTCACGAAGTGGATATTGCGCTTTTGCCTCTTGGGAAGCGCCGTCATCTAATAAAATATACTGAGATAACCAATCATTTAAAAAAGCTTCAACATTACCGGCTGAGGCAAAGCTACCCACTTTATCTCGCATCATGGCTTTTAAATAATGTGCAATTCGTGAAACTGCCATAATATATTGAATTTGACCTGATAAAGCTGAGTTAGCATTGGCAATATCATTGTCATATTTTCTTGCTTTTTGCACCGACTGGGCACCAAAGAAAGCAGCATAGTCCGTATTCTTACAATGTACCAATGGAATAAATCCAAGGTCACTGAGTTCTTTTTCACGACGATCCGTAATGGCAATTTCAGTTGGACATTTAAAAACAACTTCACCGTCATGGGTCTTGAAACTGTGTACTGGCAAACCTTCAACTAGGCCACCGCCTTCAACCCCGCGAATAGCCGCACACCAGCCATGCAGATCAAAAGCATTGGTCAAACGGGTACCAAATGCGTAAGCTGCATTCATCCACAGATACTGCTGATGATTGTCACCTGAAACTTCTTCTACATAATTGAAGCCCTCAGTGACTGTACCTTCACGTGGATGGTAAGGTAAACGACCCAATACATGTGGAATGGTCAGTGCAACGTAGCGTGCATCTTCACTTTCACGGAACGAACGCCATTGTACATACTCTGCTGTTTCAAAAATTTTGGATACATCGCGCGGGCGGTCAATATCGGTAAAGGATTCCAAGCCAAACATTGAAGGACTGGCAGCTGAAATAAATGGTGCATGCGCTGATGCAGCCACATGAGAAATTTGTTCCAGCAGGTACATATCTTCAGGAGTACGATCAAATTCAAAATCACCAATCAGTGTTGCATAAGGTGCCCCACCAAACGAACCATACTCTTCTTCATAAATTTTCTTAAACAAGGTGCTTTGATCAAAATCAGTGGCACTTTGAAAATCTTTAATCAGCTCTCTTTTAGTGGTATTTAGCATCCTGATTTTGATAAGAGAATGTGAAGGGGTTTCTTGGCAGAAATAATACAAACCACGCCAAGTCGACTCAACTTTTTGAAATGCTTCATGATGCATGATTTTACTGAGCTGTTTTGAAAGCATGATATCAATTTCTGCAATACGTTTATCAAGCGCCAAAGTCATATTTTCAGAAATAGTAATTGTTCCTGCCATGACTTCTTTTGCTAGCTCAGCTATCAAGCTTTTGGCACGATCATGTTCTTCTTCGGTGCGAGCAATTCGACTACGCTCAACGATTGAATCCAAAAGCGAAGGCTCTTCAAATGCAACATCCATTGCAGTTGCAGCATTATAATTATTCATTACCCGCCTCCACACTTATCTTCTGTACCTGGTCTGTATTTTTAAGCACATCATCCAATAAGTCTTCCAGACGTTCACTATTAGAGATTTTGTTGCGTAAATCTGTTAAACGTTCACGCGCCTCTACCAGCTTACGTAAAGGCTCAATCTGCTGCACAATGTTCTCGGGGCGAAAATCATTCATCCCATTAAATACCAGGTCAATGGCCATGGTGCCACCAGCTTCAGTTAAGGTGTTTTCAACCTGAAAGTTTGCTCTTGGAGCAAGTGACTCCATGACCTCATTTATATTTTCTAAATCGACATTAATAAATTTTTTGTCTTTTAATTTGGTTTTTTCCAGCTCTGAAGAAGCAGAAAAATCTCCTAATACTCCAACAACAAAAGGGAGTTCCTTAATTTCCTTACCATCACCGATCTCAACATCATAGGTCAACTGTACACGTGGTGGTCGAATGCGCTGCAATTTTTTTTGTATGCTTTCACGCTTGGCCATTGTTATTTTCCTTGTTAATTATTCTTTAATGAACCAAATGGATTGGAGCTAACTGTTTGGGTACGAGTACTGATATTTTCTGTTTTTTTGGCAGGCGCAGTCTTAACATTAGTTTTTGGTTTGGTATTTTTCTGGACATTTATGGTTTTTTTTGAGTTTGTACTTACCTGTTTCTTTGCTTTTTTAGAGTTTAAAGGATGTAGTGGTTTAGATTCCGCTGGAGCAAGGACAGGTTTTGCAAACTGAATATTCTCAACCAACAGTTTAGCTTGCGGATAAGTGGTTTCATTCAAGGCACGTACTTCAGTACTACGCATCTGTTCCAAGGCATCAGAGGAAATGGCCACACCTGCCATAAAACTCAGATCTGTTAAAACCTGACTGTCATATTGCTGACGCCGTAATTCATTAACCAAATTTAATGCTTTCAGAGGAGAGCCTAGCTCTACATAACGCTTGGCAATTTGTACATTTAATTCCTGCTGTAAAAGAATATTTTTTTTCGCAGATTTATCACAAAGTTGCTGATATAAACCGATTAAAGCAGAGTCAATCTCACCTGCTGCATCTGGATTGGCCTTGATACATGATCGCTTTAACTCAGTGGCATGTGCTTGAGGAAGATAAAAACATGCCATACCAGCAATAAGTAATGTAATGAAATTTATATACTTTTTCAAAATTAGCCTCAGTCTATACTTGTAGTTTTATAGTTCTTAAATGCCTAAATATTATTTTATTTGACAATCGTTTGGCGGATTTAACAAAAAATGTCCCAGATAAGTCAAGCCGAAAATGATTAACGGTATAAATTTTAGAAAAATTCAAAAAAGAGATAAAACTTTGATAAAAGATGCAGACTTTTTTTTATTTTTAAGTAGAATGAGCCAAAATTAATTCAATCAATTTTAGAAATTATCTAAATATTGGCTGAATATAAGTAGAAATATGAATATGTTCATAACAAGAAAAATACAATTACCCTTTGAAATTCACAAAGTTGGGTATTCAAGAAATGAAAAAATGAGAAACTCATGAATAATTTAAAGATTTTAATTTTAAAACTCTCTGACCATGCACGCCTTTGCCTTGAGAAATCAGCCAATACCTGTATCCAGCAAAAAAATTATGAAATTGAAATTGAACATTTTTTTCTAGAACTCTTGGTACATCCAGAATTAAATGATTTAAAAATATTATTAGAAAAGTATCATATTATTAAAGATCAACTTATTGCTCAGCTGGAACACAGCATTCACCAGCTGAACAAGGGAAATTCACGTACACCTGTTTTTGCTAAACCTATTATTCAGCTTTTGGAACAAGCGTGGTTACTGGCTTCTGCAGATCAGAATCCAGTGATTAGAAGCAGCCATTTATTGGTGGCTTTCCTAACCTCACCAGAGCTTTATCAGATTGCACTTCGGGCTTCTGCCCTATTTTCCCAGTTTCCGATTGATACCATGAAGCATCAGTTTCTGGACAACTGTCATAAAAGTGTCGAACAACTAGTTCTTGTTCAGCCATCTGATTCTTTACAAGACTCTTCGGCCACAATAAAGAAAACACCTGCACTTGATCAATACACAATTAATCTCACAGCAAAGGCGCGTCAGGGTGATATTGATCCGGTTATTGGGCGTGAGTTTGAAATCCGGTTGATGCTGGATATTTTAATGCGCCGCCGTCAAAACAACCAGATTCTGACTGGTGAACCAGGAGTCGGAAAAACTGCAGTAGTTGAAGGATTAGCGCTAAAAATTGTTAACGGTCAAGTCCCGGATGCACTTAAAACTGTCGAGCTACATGTATTGGATATGGGTTTGTTACAAGCGGGTGCCAGTATCAAAGGTGAATTTGAAAATCGTTTCAAACAAGTAATTACTGAAGTCCAGTCTTCCACTTACCCGATTATTCTGTTCATTGACGAAGCTCATACCCTGATTGGTGCTGGTGGTCAGGCGGGTCAGAATGATGCGGCGAACTTATTAAAACCTGCCTTGGCACGTGGTGAATTACGCACAATTGCAGCCACCACATGGGCGGAGTATAAGCGTTATTTTGAAAAGGATGCTGCACTCAGTCGTCGCTTTCAGGTCATCAAAGTTGAAGAACCAACAGAGCAAGTAGCTATCGACATGCTGCGAGCTATGGTTCCAGTGATGAGTCAACATTTTCAAATTAAAATTGATGATGAAGCTATTCGTACCGCCGTACATGCTTCACATCGCTATATTACTGGGCGTCAATTACCTGATAAGGCGATCAGTGTCTTAGATACTGCAGCTGCGCGAGTGGCTTTGAGCCAAAATGCCCAACCAGCTAAATTAGATCAATTGCAGGCTCAGTTGCATAATCTTAAACTAGAATCTCAGCTGCTTGATATTGAGCAGACAGTTCCCACACCAACCGAACGTATGGCTGAACTATCTGGAAAAATTCAGTCAGTTGAACAAGAAATTGACCAAGTACATAAACAATGGCAGCAAGAGCTTCAGATTATTCAGGAAATTCAAATCTTAACTGAGGCTAGATCATCAGACCAGCTCAATAAAACCTCCCAACTAAGCCAAAAACTAATAGATATTCAGGCAAATAACCCTCTGGTTTATGAGCGTGTAAATACTCAGATTATCAATGAAATTATCTCAGATTGGACCGGCATTCCTGTGGGTAAAATGCTGAATGACGACATTCTACAGATTCTTGATTTACAAAATAAGCTCTCAGAACGTGTGATGGGACAAGACCACGCTTTAGAGCAACTGGTTCAAGGTATTAAAACATCTAAAGCTGGTTTGGAAGATCCAGATAAGCCTCAGGGTGTATTTTTACTCACAGGTCCAAGTGGTGTTGGCAAAACAGAAACCGCTCTTAGCCTAGCTCAAGCATTATATGGGGGGGAATCACACCTGATTACTATTAATATGTCAGAGTATCAAGAAGCTCACACAATTTCCTCTTTAAAAGGTGCACCTCCGGGCTATGCGGGTTATGGTCAAGGTGGCATATTAACTGAAGCCGTACGCCGGAATCCTTATAGCGTGGTCCTTCTGGATGAAATCGAGAAAGCCCATCCGGATGTACAGGAATTATTTTATCAGGTTTTTGATAAAGGAACTCTGGAAGACAGTGAAGGCCGGTTGATTGACTTTAAAAATACCACCATTTTACTTACGTCAAATGTGGGTTCAAATATCATTATGCAAACCTGTTTAAATAAGGAAATTCAAGATTGGCCAAGTATAGATATGTTAATTGAACAGCTCAAACCAAGTCTTTACCAACAATTTAAACCGGCTTTTTTAGGACGGATGCGGATTATTCCTTATTATCCTCTTTCGGATGAGCTATTAATCCGGATTATTCAACACAAACTTGGGAAAATAACCCAAAGAATTCAACTGCAATATAAAGCTCAACTTAGTTATAGTGATGAAGTATTTGAATTATTGCTCAGTCGTTGTACAGAAGTCGATAGTGGAGCACGCAATATTGATCACATTTTAAATGCAACAGTTTTACCCGATCTGGCAAAAATATTGCTGGTTGCTATGAGCGAAAAACAGCTGCCAAAACTGATTCATATTGATATTCAAAATGGTAATTTTCATTATCATCTGGATACAGACTCATCACCTGCTCCCTCAAAAAGATCTAATAAGAAAAGTAAAAAAAATGCAGCTTAAGCTGCTGGGATAAAAATACACTTCATTAGGAATAACAATGACGCTGGAATTTGAATATTTATTGCAAAAAATTTCTACAGAACAACCTTGTGGGATGGACTGCTCATTTTCAAATGAATTTTCAAGTATTAAAAATGCAAGAATACAGGATGATCCCTTACTGGATCAAGGTGACTGGGAGGCTGAACCCAAACAGGCAGACTGGAATTTTGTAGAAACAAAGACTATCGAATTACTGTCTGAAAGAACCAAAGACCTACGCTTATATACCTGGCTGATTGAATCTTGGAGCCATCTGTATGGTTTTGAAGGAATTGCGCGAGGATTAGAACTTTGCCAACGTAGTCTGATGCAATACTGGTTACACTTGCATCCTGAAATTGAAGATGGTGATCTGGACCAACGTTTAGGATTATTAGAAGGGTTTATTGCTCAACTGCCAAGCTTGATCAAAGGGGTTCCGCTTGTTAATCAGGCGCCTTATTACAGCCTGAAAGATTATGAGCACCTTCTATATCAGAAGAATATAAAACGTAAACAACAGATTGAAGAAAGTGAAGAGCTAGAGAAAACTGATCAATATCAGGAACAATTTAAACAACTCCTCTTCAATACACCTAACATGCTACAGCAGCAAAACTATCAGTATTTGCTGGATATTGAGAATCAATGGCAATGTTTCAAGACTGTCCTGGATGGTCTACTTGGCCTAGAGGGGCCAAGTTTTTCTGCAACAGATGCCCAAATCGAATCTATTCTGTCTAGTATTCAGCGTATTTATAAACAAGAGTCCTCTTCTGCATCTTTATCTCGAGTTGCAGCACCCTCTTTAGAAAGCAATCTAAATACTCAAACAAATGCCGAGCTTCTTGCAAATCAGATTGTCCAACCGTTTCAGTTTTCTGTGCAATTTAATAATCAGAGCCATATTTTCAATCGGGAACAAGCCCTAAAGGCCTTACAGGACATTGCTGATTATTTTCAGATGAATGAGCCGCACAGTCCCGTCAGTTATATGCTTCAAAAAACTATTAAATGGAGTCATATGCCTTTACATGAGTGGCTGAGCCAAGTAATTAAAAATGAAAATCCTTTAGAACATCTATATGAATTATTAGGCGTTTCTGACAAAAATGAATCAAATAATGAGTGGTAAAAACTGAATGTTTAAAGCAGAAAAAATACTTTGGGGTGAGGGACTGTTTTTAAGGCCTCAACATTTTCAGTTACAGGATGCTTATCATGAGCAACGCCTGAATCATACCATTCGTGCAACCTCTCCTTTTGCTCATGGGATTCAGTCGATTGAATTTGATGAAACTCAGCTCGGAATGCAAGTACTGGCCTTAAATAAAGTGGAAATGATCTGGCAAGATGGAGAAATCTATCAGGCTCCTGCACAGGACTTATTACCTGAACCGGTACAACTCGATATTCTAAACTTACAGGGAGAAATGCAAATTTACCTGGCTCTACCAATGGTACAACCCAATAAACAGAATGTTAGTTATAGCGATCAAGCCCAGTCTAGCCGCTATCACTCACATCTCAGTGCAACCCACGACCTGTTTACTGATGCAACTACTGCTGAGATTACCCTGTTGCGACGTCGTGCTGAATTAAAAGTCTTTGAAATCAGTCAGGAACCTCAACATCAGATAGATGGCTATCTTTATCTTCCTGTGGGACGGATTAAAAGACAAAGTTCAGGCAATTTTATTTTTGATCATAAATTCATTCCGCCAATTTTACATATTCAGGCTAATCATAGTCTTTTGCTTAGCTTGCAGCGAACACTCAATATTATTCGAGCAAAGATCAAAACTATCCAGAGCAATAATCGTGAAAACGAACAAAAGCTGATTGAATTCCGCTCTGGTGATATTGTATCTTTTTGGCTGGTCAATGCTTTAAATACAGCACATGCCAGCTTAAATCATATTTTACAATATCCTATCATTCATCCTGAACGTTTATATAGTGAGTTGCTCAGATTAACTGGCTCTTTACTGACTTTTTCTACAGGCTATGAGGTTGATCAGCTACCTAAATATCAGCACTACCACTTATCTAACAGTTTTAGCCAGCTGGATACTATTCTGAGAGATCTTCTAGATACGATTATTTCCAACCGTTATATCGCTATTCCATTGAAAGAGACCCGCCCATCCTACTGGGTAGGAAGTTTGGAAAACGATAAGATTACTCGAGATACCCGCCTTTATCTGGCGATTTCAAGTAGCGTCATGCCTACACAAGATTTAATTGCGTATGTCCCTATCCGTTTTAAAGTCGGAAATACGGTGGATGTTGAACAGCGCGTGATTGCTGCCCTGCCTGCAATTCCGATCCAGCATTTAATTCAAGTACCTACTGCAATTCCAGTGCGTTCTGGTGTTAGCTATTTTGAAATTGAAGCAAATAATGAGCTGTATCAGCGTATGCTTGATTCAGAGTCAGTATGTATTTATATCCCGAACGGATTTCAGGATATCAGTATTGAATTAATTGCGGTCATGAAAGGATAAGGACCATGATGAATGCAACTACCAGTTCTGGACCTTCTCTATTTGATGATGGACAGATCGGTTCTGGACAGCTTTTTAACCAATCGACAGCTCTAAAAAATAATACGACAACCAACTTGATCGACTTGTTATATGATGGTTTTTATATCGTCTTTTTACTGAAAAATCATTATATTCCTGCTCATCCAGCCTCTTTCCGTGAAAAGATTCTAGAAATGCTGAACTACTTTGAGCATCAGGCACGAAAATTGCAATTTTCTTCAGAAGATATTCAAGATGCCAAGTATGCCTACTGTGCCTTATTGGATGAAACTATTGTCACCCAACAGGATACGCATTTTTTTGACTTGCAAAATTTCTGGATGCTGGATCCCCTGCAATTAAGTCTATTTGGTTCCCAACTGGCAGGTTACCGTTTCTTTGAACAGTTAGAAGAAATCCGTCAGAAAGACAAAGAACGCCTAGCTGCTCTTGAAGTTTATCACTACTGCCTCCTATTAGGTTTTAATGGTAAATACCGGCTTGAGTCCATTCATACTTTAAACCAGTTCATCACTCAGGTCGGAGAACAGATTGATTATCTAAAAGGTAAGAAAACTCCATTTTCTCCTTTTGCGGCATTACCCGACAAGATTAGACATATTATTCATCGTGAATTACCTTTTGTATGGATTTTAGTTTTTCTACTTTTGTTTACAGTCCTGAGTTTTGCCGGACTAAAATATATGCTGTCCAGTGAAGGGACAAAGGTCTTAACCCAATATCAAAATGTGATTAGTGTTCCAACCGAACAGGCTTATATCACGATTCATCTACCTTAGCTAGAATCTTAAAAGACAATATAAACAATACTTTAAAATGAAAAATGATAAAAAACATGTATGGCTTAACTAAAAAAACACGCCGTCTCCAAGCAGGAAAAAACTACTTATTCGATAAATATCATAAAGCTAAATTTGATATTAATCTGCCTGAATCAGGTTGCTGAACAATGATTCTCATCATTCTTAGCAGCTTTATTTTACTAAGTTTTATTTTGATTCTGATGCAGTTCTATGAATTGAGACTTCAGATACAAAACTTTTTACTAGCATGTGTACCACAAAGTAAAAAGCAGCTTATTGCCATGAGAAAATTTATCCATCAATTTAAATTGGCAGGTTCCCCAGAATATCTGCAATCCCATTGGCATTTACAACAATGGTGGATTTTAATTGCCGGTTGTGTACTGTTTATGAGTATTTTAATTTTTTCATTGACCCGGCCTGTTGCAGCCAGTGTGTCGGAAGCTCGCTATTTAAAGAAAGTTGATCCACAAATATATGCACTTTTAGAAGGTCAGATTTTGACACCACCAGAAGAAGTCGATGAAGGGCTAATCCTGCAAGCTTTACAGGAATATGATGATACGCATCAACCTGTAATCTCTGCCCAAAGTTTTAATCCAAATATTCAGGATGTGCATTTAAGCTATCATCAAAATTTAAACCAGGCTGATCGCAAATGGCACAAAATGAATCCTCGTTTTAAACAACGTTTATTAATGGTATTTAAAATGATGCAGGAACAGCATGGGTATGAACTGGTTCTGCTTGAAGGTTACCGGAGTCCTGAACGGCAGAATTCTTTGGCCACCAATAGCAATATCACGCGTGCCAGAGGTTTTCAAAGTTATCACCAGTTTGGTTTAGCCGCAGATATTGCTTTTAAACGTAACGGGAAAGTGATCATTAGTGAGCGTGACCCTTGGGCTATGCAAGGCTATCAACTCTATGGCCAAATTGCGGAGTCAGTCGGACTAACGTGGGGTGGCCGCTGGAAATCTATTCAAGATTATGGACATACTGAATATCGCATGCCAGGTTTAAAGAAAACGGCTGAGATGGCTCATCAACTCACCAATGAAGGTAACTTACAAGTCAATACTGCATTGCCTTTACCATAAAAAATGAGCAGATTTCTGCTCATTGCTGTTATTTTTCATCAATAAAGCTTTGCATGTGCGTTAATACATCCGCCGTCTTTTCACCATGTAACCAATGCCCTGCATTTTCAATAACTTCAATTTTTGCTTGACCAAACTGCTCGTGAATTGCGTCAAAGTGTTCCGGTCTTGAAATATAAGATGAATTCGTACCTCTTAAAAAAAGTACAGGTATTTCATTTTTTTCTATTTTTTCCCAAGCAATAATTTCCTCATAAGAATCAAAAAGCGCCTGAACGTTGAATAACCACTGCCCTTTATTAAATGACTTTAAAAGAAACTGAATCACCATCTCTTCCTGAATATAATCACGCATCATTTGAGCGGCTTCATTACGGGAATTCGGCTGTAACTGTTGAACTTTAAATAAAGCTTTAAAGATTTCAGCATGGTGATTTTCATGATACTGGATGGGGGTGATATCAAGAACAATCATTTTTTCTACTTGATCTGGAGCGAGATCTGCCAACTTCATGGCAATTTTTCCACCCATTGAATGCCCGATTATAATAAACTTCTTAATTTTTAAACCAGATAGCGTCTCTAAAATATCTGTAGCCATAAATGCATAGTTCATCTCTGAGGAGTGATCAGATAAACCATGATTACGGACATCCAGTTGAATGACAGTTCTCTGTTTAGAAAAATGTCGAGCTAGCATGCCTAAATTACTCAAACTACCAAATAAGCCGTGAATAAATACCATAGGCGTTAAGTCGGCACTTTCATGAGTTTGTATTTGATAATTTAAGAGCATTTGGGAATTCCGTGATTACTTATTTCAGTTGTTTATATTGGTATGATATTGAAAGATAATCAATTGCTAAATTTTTAAATTATTTTTTGCTTAGGCTATTTTGTAATACTTTTAAACTTGGCGAATTTTTTTATAGACAATTAAGTTGATAGTGATTTCATCAAAATGGTAGTAAGTTGAATCTATACTTTTTTAATAAGATTTTTTTAACACTATTATTTTTTATTATAAGTAATTTGGAATTAGCTTAGGCTATTTAAGGGATACAGTCTAAAGTAAAGATCCCCTCTCTACTTTTTTTAAAGTTTTATTCAAATGTCTTTTATTCTGAATGTAAATAAAATAATTGAATATTTATTCGATAAAGTTGCTAAGAAAGAGAAGTCTTATCTATTAGTCTCCCCTACTCTTACAAAAGACAGCTGCGGTCATTCCTGAGTTATGCATACTCTGGACCTGACGATCCAGAAAATTTTTGGCAATCATTGCCATAATAGGTGCCATATTCAGCTCATGATTTTCTTCAGATACTTTCTGAATCTCCTCATAGGCAGTTAAACGCTGACAGAAAGCCCAACGCTGCTTTTGTGCATCTCCTTCCTGATTGGGTTGATCTAAAATAGTTTTGGTTTCATTTACAATTCTGGTTTGTTCAACAATAAACTGATCATAAGCAGGCTGGCTTAGTTTCTCTGCAAAAGCAGTCTGATTGCACTGAATCAAACTGAGGATTACACATAATAAAGATGAGGTTTTAGTCATTTAAAATCTTCTTTTATTCTTCTTTCCAGACATCTTCGTAATCATCTGCATCAATCATAAAACGGAAGCCCTGCTCCAAAGCTAAATACGGTAAAACTTCAGGAGCTATATCCTGCAATTCACGTACAGTCATGGTTTCAAAGGCATCTTCATTAGAGGCCAATTCACCGCCATAAATATACCAGCTAATATTTTCTGCGGTTTCAGGCTTTTTACGGATGCCAACAATGGGATCCTGTTTTAAGGTATGGACAGCCACCGCGACCACATCATCACCACTGACCTCTACATAGGCAGAACCAACCTCTTCACACAACAATTTCTGTTCTGCAATCAGTTCCTGTAACGGCGATAACTTTTGTGTATTTTTCGACATACTTAATCCATTCACTTAAATTGGCGTCTTAGTTTAGCTTAACTTTAAGGATTCAGATGTGTATTTTATCTATTGAAATATGAAATTTTCTGGCTTTAAAAATATTCAAGTGCAGACGAGCGCTTAAAACTTATAGAAATTAAGCTTTCTTCACCTCTAAATAGTTTTATATAAACTACATCCTCTACACAGCAGATATCAACGGCGATACAGTTGATTGAGTTTTTTTAGATTCAAGCTCTGGGATTAATTTTTAATAAACTCTAAATCATCTGAATTTACCATATCCTACTTATTGTTAAACACAATAATAGCGTAAAATGATTAAGCATACCGAGTTAATAGATTTACATGATTGCATTTGTGTCAGTTAACCATTCAAAAACAGGTTTATATCTTATTAATCACACTAAAACATATAGAAACTTATAAGAAAATCTAAACAACATCTTAGAGGTTTTGTAATATCGTTGATATATCCTCGGGAAAATTGGAACTTCCACTTTTTTTACTAAAGAAAAACTAATGAATTTTGTCTTATTTTAATGAGGAATATTTTCTTATGGCGAAGAAATGAAATCTTCTTCTTTTTTCTGGTTTTCCTTCTGACTTAAAACAAGAAACAAGCTTTCATAATAGAGTAGAAATTATTTTTAGATAGGATATTTAAAATTTGCTTAGGCTATTTATCAATAGGACAGAATGTGGTTTGTCATTTTTTTAAAAGTGCATAAAAAATCACCCTCACTTATGGAGGATGATTTTTATTAATCAACTAAAGATTCACTTAAAACTTGGCATTTAGGACCTGAGTAGAGACTTTATTTTTCCAAAGCTCGCGTAAGGTTGGCAAGTAAAATTTCTCGCCCAGTTCTACCAGTTCCGCATCAATCAAAGCATGCACATCATGCATAAACAGATAATCCAGCTCAACGCTACTCAGCTTTAGATGTTTCTTCTGATATTCTCTACGCTTCTGCTGAGCCTCTTTCACTAACTGATCAGCAAATGCTCTATCTTTAAACTGTGTAATGGCGTTCAAACGCAGTTCAATGATACCCCACCCGGTTAAAAACATTTGGAAAGTTTCAAAATCTTTACTGGTAGATTCCCAAGACATTTCTTCAAGGTTTTCATTTTCTGGCAGTACAGGTAAAATAAGTTCCATTACACTTGGAAAAATCTTCTTAAAATTCAAAATAAATTTAACAGGATGCTCACCTGGATAATCTTTGAATTGCACCTTTTTTTGAACATCTGTTAAATAAATATCTAGCATAAAACAATCATCAGTAGTTAATCCCATCTACTGCTATTGTACGCAAGTCTGGACGAGATAAAAACTACTGCTAAGTAATCCACGTTAAAACAATAACAAAGAGTATGAAAATAAGCTGCCTCAACAACTTATTATTTTATATTTGGAGAAACCATATTTTCAGGACGAACTACTTCATCAAACTGTTCTTCCGTCACTAAACCTAACTCTACTGCCACCTGTTTTAATGTTTTTCCTTCTTTATAAGCTGTCTTGGCTACCTTGGCTGCATTTTCATAACCAATTACCGGGTTTAATGCAGTCACTAACATCAATGAATCATGCAGGAAATGATCAATTCTCTCATGATTCGGCTCGATGCCTACGGCACAATGGTCATTAAAACTATTACATGCATCTCCCAGAAGTTGAATAGACTGTAATAAGTTATAGGCAATTACCGGCATAAATACGTTTAATTCAAAATTACCCGAAGCACCGGCAATATTGATGGTCGTATCATTCCCTAAAACCTGAGCAACCACCATGGTCATGGCTTCACTTTGAGTTGGATTAACTTTACCCGGCATAATGCTTGAACCCGGTTCATTTTCCGGAATACGCAATTCACCTAAACCACAACGCGGCCCACTGGCCAACCAACGAATGTCGTTAGCGATTTTATTCAGACTGACTGCAAGCGTTTTTAAAGCACCTGAAGCAAATACTGCTGCATCGCGGCCCGCCAAGGCTTCAAACTTATTCGGTGCCGTGACAAAAGGCAGATCTGTTAATTGAGCTAAAGTCTTTGCCGCTTGAACTGCATAATCTGGATGAGCATTGAGTCCCGTACCTACGGCGGTACCACCCAATGGCAATTCATATAGTCCGAGTAGTGCTTGTTCTAAGCGTAAAATTGCATGATCCAGTTGCGATACATAGCCACTAAACTCCTGGCCCAGTGTTAAAGGCGTCGCATCCTGAAGATGGGTACGGCCAATTTTCACAATATCGGAAAATTCCTGAGATTTCGCATGCAAAGTATCACGTAAACGACTGACTGCCGGAATCAACAGCTCATTAATCTGTAAGCTTGCAGCCACATGAATTGCGGTCGGGAAAGAGTCATTGGTTGATTGCGCACGATTCACATGGTCATTCGGATGCACAGGTTTTTGTGCACCTAAAGGATTACCCAGCTTATGATTGGCAATATTGGCAATGACTTCATTACAGTTCATATTGCTTTGTGTGCCAGAACCGGTTTGCCATACAACCAATGGAAACTGGCTATCCCATTGTCCGCTAATGACTTCATCCGCCGCCCCTACTATATAAGTCGATAGCTCCTGAGGAATCTGCTTTAACTCTGCATTGGTTATTGCGGCAGCTTTCTTGACCAGCCCCATGGCACGAATCATGGCACGAGGTAAACGCTCCTGACCAATCTTAAAGTTTTGCAAGCTACGTTGAGTTTGTGCTCCCCATAGGGCTTCACTTGGGACAGTAACCTCTCCCATCGTGTCATGTTCAATACGTGTTTCCATATTTAATCTCAACTTTATTTCGCAATATTGTTGCCAGTCGTTTTCTTATCTAAAATAACGATATTTATGCTTATCTTAATCAGCTTAAGCACTCAAGTAAATGATAATTATTATCAAATACTATCCTCTTAAGGTGTTTTGATAAAATAACCATTCATCCTCCAGCATTTTGCTTAAGCTATGCCGAGGCTGCCAGTGCAATAATTGCTGAGCTTTGGTGGTATCTGCACCAAGTTGATCCAGCTCGGCATGAGGATATGGCAAAGCATCTATTGTAGGAATGGTGGATTGAGTCACCTCTGCAACCTGATCCAGCAAGTTTTTAATTGAGACCAGCTCCCCTGCAATATTAAAAGCCTCACAACATAACTCTTGCTGCTGTGACAACCATTGCAAAGATTTAATAACCGCATCACACCCATCCATTACATGCAGAAAACTTCGCTCTACGGTCTGGTCTGCTGTCATGGCCTGACGGCGTAATTCCAGATATTCTCGCTGATGTGCTCCTACCTGCATCGCCAGAGGTACAATATTTTTCGGTAAAGGTGGAATCCATTCACCTAAAATCCCGCCTTCAAAGGCGCCAGCAATATTGGAAAGTCGCAAGATCGCAATTCGCCATTCATTATCGGTTTTGGCAGTATCCCGAATAATTTCCTCTACCATCTGTTGAGATTTAATATAAGGATTGGGATAAGTATAATTAAAAGGCTGATCTTCATGCAGATCGGGTGCTGAATGGCCATAAACGGCTAAACTGGATAAATGCACCAGATGCCGTACACCGGTACGCTGCATTGCCCGCATCAGGCTCATAATACAGCTGACATTATCATTATAATAATCAAGAGGCTTTAATACTGATTCTTCCAGTGATTTAAAACTTGCAGTATGAATCACAGCCTGTATGGAATGCAGTTCAAATACTTTATTTAAGGTAGGGGTATTACGAATATCAATTTTAACAAAAGGCACATATAGACCAGAAATATATTCAAGACGCTCCAAAGTCTGCAAACTGGCATTGGCCAGATTATCAACCACAATCACCTCTACACCTTGTGCAAGCAGACTTAATGCAATGTGTGAGCCTAAAAAGCCTAAACCACCCGTCACTAAAATCATTTATACTACCTACTTTTTGATGTAGCCAAGATCAATTCGTTGATGTTGATCAAGCCTATAGTGAATTTCGATGAGCACTTTAATTCTTGTTACCTCCGCACCGACGTCTATTTATGCCTGGCATGCTTTGGGGCTTGCGCAGGCATTACAGCAAAAACACGAAAAATTTCGCGTATTCTTTTATCAGGACGGTGTCTCGGTCGCGAATGCATTGCAATGGGTACCCGATGACCAGCGCCACCTTTCACGCGCCTGGCAAGATCTGAAAATCTGCTTGCCTGTATGTGTCAGTGCCGCCTTAGCACGTGGAATTACAGATCAGGACAATGCTCAACGTCACAATATTCAACAACATAATCTTGCAAATAATTTTGAATTGGTCGGTTTAGGTGAGCTTGCAGATGCGGTTCAGTCCTCACAACGTCTTATTCAATTCTAGATGCTTCATTTTTCAGGATGTGTTGCTTTTAAAAGGAATCTTGTGTGAAATCTGTACTTGTTATATTAACTCAGGCCAACTTAAACAGCTTGCAGGTGCATGAAAGCCTGTCTGCGACCATGGTACTGGCCACCTTTGGTTCAGAAGTTAAGATACTGCTACAAGGGGCAGCTTTAAGTTTGCTGCATGCCGACCTGCAATTTGAACAGCGCAAACATGCCTTTAAACTAGCCTCTAATCTGGTAGATAGTTTTGAATTTTATGATCTGACACCGATTCTGGTAGAGCAGAAAAATCAGGATTCTCCTTTTGTGAAACACAGTGAGCAAGATATTGAGTTTGTCGAGCTGAATCCAGAATTTATTCAACACTTCGATCATGTTTTGTATTGGTAAGGAATAAGGATAAACTCATGTCAGAAAACACCCTTTACCTCATCCAGTCAGATTATGCAGCTACGGCGTCTATACTGGATCAGCTTGCTCAAATTCATTCTCCAGATGATTCAGTGGTTTTGATGGGCGAATCGCTACTGTATGTAGAACACGACTTCTTACAGCAGTTGCCGCGCGTTTATCTACTTGAAAATGATGCTCAGATATTGGTTTCTCCGTTGCCAGAGCATGCCACCTTATTAAACTATGCACAGTTTGCAGATCTATGTCTGGCGTTTAAGCGCTGTATTTCAATGAAATAATCATGAGCCTGGTATGAATTTAGAACTGGATCAAGATGGTCACCTAGTCGACTATACCCTCTGGAATGAGCAAGTTGCCCAAGTACTGGCTGACAGCTTAGAACTTCAATTAACACCTTGGCACCTAGAAGTATTACAGGCAGTGCGCCAGTTTTATCAGCAGTTCGGACATTCTCCTGCTACCCGTCCTCTGATTAAATTTCTGATGAAAACGGTCAGTCCGGAAATTAATAATGCGCTGTTACAGGAAAAATTTAATACTGGACTGGTTGCACGCCATTTAAGCCGTCTGGCTGGCGTTCCAAAACCGGCCAACTGCTTATAAAAGACTACCAGCCCTGCTTTTAAATAAAACAATAAAGACCAAGCCTGCTATCGCGGGCTTTTGGCTTAGGCTTCAAGCTGACGAATACATTATTTCCAGATTTAAGCTAATCCTTTTGTGAAGTAATTCCGTCTTATTTAAATAAGACGACTGGAATACTGTCCTATTTTATCTTTTGAAAATATGTTGACCAAGAAGCCGTAAGAGCATTCAACGTATAAGGACTCAGATCACTAGATTAAGAGCGCTTTACAGTCAGTCTAGCCCTTTTAGCGATTAACTCATTTCACAGCTCAGTGAAAAAATGAATTGGAGAAGCCGCTTAGTTATAAACGTTCAGGCTTATATTCTTTGCTCATGGCTTGCAACATTTTGGAGAAAGTTAGGACTACTTGATCCAGTTATTCTGATAAACGTTGTTAATAGTCAAGAGCGGCAGGTTTTACAATCTTCTTCTGGATTATTTATGATGGGGGCTTGATATAAATTTTAGGCATTAAAAAACCACCTCAGAGGGTGGTCATAAACGACATACGTCAGATTAAAATAGGTATTGCTATATGAGCTCTTTGCAAGTGGGAAAAAATCATCATCCCAAAAATTAAAAACGTTAAAGCGATTGTAGTAGAGCTATATATTGGCATTTATTCACTTATCATCTGTATAGAGCTACAAGATACCCAAATGAAATTACAAAGGCAAACAATATATTATTTTTAAACAACTTTTTAGTGAAAAACCTTTCGAAGGATGCTTACTTAACCAAATGATTGCTCTACTGCGCAAATCATTATTAATATAACCACGACAACCAATACTGTCTCGATTTTAGCTATCGTAAAGCACCCGGATTCATTGAGAATATATTTTAATAGTGATTTGAGATTACATTCTACTCATCTCTTCTTTGATTTTATCGTAGTTAACCCTGGTTATACGCATTTCTATAATTTTCGATTAATCTATATCTATCCATATCTAGGAGAGGGCTTTTTTAATCCTGGAAGAACTAACATTTCTTTAAGCAACTCTACAAAAAATTTCACCCGAAAATCATTCTTACGCAAACCTAGATCCCTATAACTCAAGACTTGACTGTCTTACATATCCCGACAGAGTTGCTACATTAGTAATTTAAGCCATTCTCTACACTGAATTTAAGTTTTAGAAACGTAGAGGAAATTCAAATGAAAAAGTATTCGACAGTTCTATTACTCACCCTATCAGGTTTGATCGGAACAGCTGCTATTGCCTCAACACCCCCAATAGAAGCCACGGCTGCCGCTGAAGCACAGCAAGTTGCTTTAGAGTATGCCAGAGAGCAAGCAAAGACCTCAACATCATCTGATGAATAGAATGAAGCCCTCAAATGAGGGCTTCTTTTCCAGTAGTCTGGACTAAGAGTGAAAAATCCAAAACCCTAAGGCAGAAAACCACTCTAGAGAGTGGTTTTTTTTTACCTGACTTCAAGTTCTTTATGCTTCCAAGATCGATTACTATCGTATGAAAAGCTCATGTTGTCAGGTTCATAAGTTCTTTCTTGATGATTAAGCTTTTCAATCATTTCAATCATTTCAATCAGAGCACCACCTCCATGGGCCTGCTCTTTGTAAAGTGCTCTCAAAACAAGTTCGGCTGGTTTTCCGATAGCCACTCGATCACTCTCCCAGTTGCGAACTGTGGATTCATTAACACTTAATATACCTGCTAGATTCTTTTGTGAAAGATTGAGCTCTTTACGCAAAAAACGGATTTCTTCACCATTCAGTTCTGGCTTTTCATTAATCAAGTATAGGCCAATGGCTTTGTGAAGTTCATGAACTGATGAGATTGACACCAAATCGCCATACGCTTCATCAACTTCAATTTCATAACCGTCCAACAGCCAAACATTGCTTAAACCACACTCTTCATAGTGATACATAACTGTGCCTATTCTTTAAATGTAGTAACAACGATTGAGAAGTCCCCATCTTCACGACATCTAATTACAACAGTTGTCGTAATATTTTCCCCAGCGGTTCGAACTGTAACATTTAACTTAGTATCGCCCCGGGTATCTGGATAAGGCCCCTCAGTGATATCCCCATGTTCAAAGCAACAGATGATTTGCTTTAAGGAGATATGGCGCTCTTTCATTCGTTGCCTAACATGTGTTGAAAGCTTAATTTTGCTGGTATCTTTAGCCAGCTCTCTAAGCTTTCGCCTAGCCTGGATTTCGGTTAAACACATAAATGATACTTGCAATCAGGATGAATGATTAAGGCCATAACCGCTAATAATTAGCGGTTGAGTTCACTATAATGTACTGGTGCTATTGTCGTCAACAAAATGTTTAGGTCGTTAAGCAATAAACCAGGCTCACCTGATTTCTTATTCATCTTTTTATACACTTTGTCAATAAACCGTTATCAAAATCTAAGATAAGACCAAAAAAACAGGCAGAAAAAAAGGCGCTAATACGCCGTGGAGTTCTTTGTGCCTATATGCGAATTTATGTTGCCGGAATTATCATAGCGTGACCATAGAGACCTAATGCTCGATCTGATTCTTTAGTCATGATAAAGCTTGGCCAGAGATTTCATATTGGCCCAATCCTTCATAGATCAATAGGAGGAAAGCTCACCCTAGTCACCATCTTCTGCGTCTTTAAGCCTATTGAGTAACTCATCAGGCAGAATGATCTTTTTACTGTGAGCGTACTGAAGTGTCTCAAGAAACGTGACTGGTTGCATAATTAGCGCCAAAAAACTCATCAAAGTGAGTTCTATACCTGTAAATCGAGCACCAAATCATTAAGAAGCAGGCATTTCACTGTGTGAGTATTATTATGGGTAACCTTGAAAACCAAGAGTCAAATCTCAATTTTTAAAACTTAATTATTCATCTACAACATCAGCAAATTCTGCCCCTAAAATCCGTGCTAAATCTTGCGGATTT
Organism: Acinetobacter sp. S4397-1; assembly: GCF_024129285.1. Taxonomy (NCBI): domain Bacteria; kingdom Pseudomonadati; phylum Pseudomonadota; class Gammaproteobacteria; order Moraxellales; family Moraxellaceae; genus Acinetobacter; species Acinetobacter sp. S4397-1. The sequence goes on along the minus strand of NZ_JAMXXZ010000008.1, from coordinate 53,332 downwards.
ATCCCAATATCAAGCCCCCTTTTCCCACCGCTTACATACATTTTTTCAAGCTGGCTTGCACTAATACAAATTACTGTTTTTAAACGCTTTTTCTGACCAATGGGACTAATACCACCGACCATATAACCCGTTAAGCGTTCAGCATGTTTAGGATCTGCCATCTGCAGCTTTTTGCAACCTAAAGCTGCTGCTACTTTCTTCAGATTTAACTGATAATGTACAGGTAGAATTGCGACAAAATATTGTTTCTCATCGGTTACCAGTAAGGTTTTAAAAACTTCTGCAACAGCAAGCCCTAGCTTTTCGGCTGCTTCCAGACCAAAACTTTTGGCCTGTGGATCATGCTCATATTCATGGGTGCTATATGGGATTTTTTGTGATTTAAGCAGTTTACAGGCTGGTGTCATGGTATTTTTTGAAAAAATAAAACTTAATTATAGCGCTACTCAAGGCTTAGCTTGAAGTGCATGAATAATGTATTAGCATATTTTGCTTTAAATACAAGCAATAAGCTAAAGGAGAAAGTCTTTAACCACTATATAGCAATGTATAAGAAGCTGGCATCACCTGATATTTTGCACATTTCTGCCACTTGAAAAACGCCGATATTTTATACTTTCACACTATCAAGCTGATCAGTTGAGTCAATTGCCGAACCTAGTTTACTTTATTATCAGTGTTATATAACAGGACTAAATGATTGCCTTTTTAATTTTTTACAAGCTGTAAGCTCTCTACAAAGATTTCTGTTTCAAAAACCTTTTCTAGATTTTGCGTTTATAAAATTTCAGGAAATATAAGTAAAATATAACTTTCCCTCAGCATGCTCAACACCACCAAGTAAGAATTATTATCAGATAAAACAACTAGTTTTCTTTATTTTCTTAAACTTAACTGGTTGACATAAAGCGTTAAGAATAGGATGCTGTTTAAAATTTTTAACAACGACTCAGTTTATAAAATCTCAGTGGTTTAGAACTGGCCGAGATTTAAAATCAACCCTGACTTTTTAAGCCAAAAAATTTTAAGAACATGATCAATACAACGCTTGAGTTCATGAATAAGATTGTATGAAGACAAGATTACACAAACAATATTAACTGTTTTTGCCAATCAGGTTTACAATAAAAAAAATGAAGATTGACCTAGATTTGTAAGTTTTTAACATTGTCAAATCCTTGCAAAGTTTTCATTATATGCCCACTGTTCGGCACACATTTTCTACGTCAATTCAAAGAAATTATAAAAAAAATGTGGGAAATCATGCCATAATAGACAAATTTTGCAGTGATCTTGCAAACTTGTCCTGATACTTTTCAATTGGAGCACGTTAGATGAATTCGACCATTCTGGTTATTCACGGACCGAATTTAAATTTGCTAGGAAAGCGCGAACCAGAAGTTTACGGCCATCTAACATTAGACGATATTAACCAGCAACTGGTGGCTCAGGCTCAATCAGCTACTTTACAACTCGATACCTTCCAGAGCAACTGGGAAGGTGCCATTGTTGACCGAATTCACCGAGCTCAACAAGATAATGTCGAATATATCATTATTAATCCGGCTGCCTTGACGCATACGTCTGTTGCCGTGCGTGACGCCCTTCTGGGTGTGGCGATCCCTTTTATTGAGGTGCACCTGTCTAACGTCCACGCGCGTGAGGCATTTCGACACCATTCTTACCTCTCCGATAAAGCAGTCGGAGTGATCTGTGGCTTGGGTGCTAAAGGTTATACAGCTGCACTCGACTATGTCATTGAAAAAATACAATCTTCTAAGCAATCTTAATTAGGAATACTGTCTCATGGATATCCGTAAAATCAAGAAACTCATCGAGTTGATGATTGAATCTGACTTACAGGCGCTCGAAGTTAAAGAAGGTGATCAGTCGATTGCTTTAACTCGTCGCAGTCCAGTGGTTGCAGCAGCTGTTCCTGCAATGCCTGCCCCGGCGGCTGATGTTGTTCCGGTGACCAAATCTCCTCGTGGTGCAGTCGAAACCTCTCCAATGGTTGGCGTGTTCTATGCAGCTCCTAGCCCAGGCGAAGCACCTTTTGTCAAAATCGGTCAAACTGTATCTGCCGGTGAAACGCTGGGTATTATTGAAGCCATGAAAATCATGAACCCGATTGAAGCAACACAAAGCGGTGTGATTGAAGAAATTCTGGTAAAAAATGGTGAAGTGATTCAATTTGGCCAGCCACTTTTCCGTTACCGCGCTTAATCACCTCGGGGATTTATAATGTTGCAAAAAGTTTTAATTGCAAACCGTGGTGAAATTGCCTTGCGCATCACACGGGCTTGTAGAACTTTAGGAATTAAGACCGTCGGTGTCTATTCAGATGCCGACAAGGATCTGATGCATTTACGTTTCTGTAATGAAGCCGTATGTATAGGTCCAGGTGCAAGTAGCGATAGCTACCTGAATATTCCTGCGATTATTACTGCTGCGGAAATTACTGGCGCGGATGCGATCCATCCTGGTTATGGTTTCCTGGCTGAAAATGCTGAATTTGCAGAAATCGTTGAAAGTTCTGGTTTTATTTTTATCGGTCCACGTCCTGAACATATCCGCTTAATGGGCAATAAAGTATCAGCCATTACAGCAATGCGTAAAGCAGGTGTACCAACGGTTCCCGGCTCTGCTCATGCAGTGACTCCACAAAATGCGCTGGCTGAGGCCAAAGAGATCGGCTTCCCGCTGATTGTTAAGGCAGCATCTGGTGGTGGTGGTCGTGGTATGCGTATTGTAGAGCGTGTCGATACCCTGCTGGAATCTGTACAGGCTGCGCAGCGTGATGCAGAAATGTGGTTTGGTGATGATACGGTTTATATGGAGCGTTTCCTGCAAAAACCACGTCACGTCGAGATTCAGGTCTTGGGTGATGGGAATGGCCATGCAGTTCATCTGTATGATCGTGACTGTTCATTACAACGCCGTCATCAAAAGGTTCTAGAAGAAGCTCCAGCACCTAACCTGCCAGAACAGGCACGTGCTGACATTCTGGAAGCCTGTGTCAATGCCTGCAAGATGATGCAATACCGTGGTGCAGGTACATTCGAATTCTTGTTTGAAGAAGGCGAATTCTTCTTTATTGAAATGAATACCCGCGTTCAGGTTGAGCATCCTGTGACTGAAATGGTGACAGGGATTGATATAATCGAGCAGCAGCTTCGAATCGCGGCTGGTCTTGGCCTCGATATTCAACAAGAAGATGTGCAGGTAAAAGGCCATGCGATTGAATGTCGTATTAATGCCGAAGATCCTTCAACCTTTATGCCTTCTCCAGGCAAGATTGAAACCTTCTATGCCCCAGGAGGTGCCGGTATCCGTTTAGATTCGCATATCTACCCGGGTTATAGTATTCCGCCCTACTATGATTCCATGATTGCCAAGCTGATCGCACATGGTAAAGATCGTGAAACATCATTGGCACGAATGAAAAATGCACTTGAAGAAATGATTCTGACTGGGATCAAGACCAATATTCCTTTGCACAAGGATTTGATTTTACAAGATAAGAATTTCTCTGAACAGGCAATGGATATTCATTATCTGGAAAAGCATTTGCTTAAGCAACTTGAAGGTGCAGAAGAAAAAGAAGCTGCTTCTTGATCTGTAAACACCTATTAAAAAAACCGCTGAAATTCAGCGGTTTTTTATTTTCTTATGGCAAAACCCGTCTTAATACGGCGAAACACTGTTCTGCTTTTTCATTGGCACAGAAATTGATGGTATAGGGATTTTTCCATTGTACAAAATATTGTGAAACTTCCCCGGACTGATCCACCTGGTTACCGGAACAGTCCTTTTCATTATTGTCATAACGTACCTGCAAGATTAAAGCCGGAATCTGTTCTGCAGGATTCTGGGCAGGCTGATAATCGTAAAGTCCTGAAGTCCACTCCTCTCCACTTTTAATAATCACGCTATTATTTGATTTAAAATTATAATATTCGATACATTTTTTATTTTTTGGAATTTCCATTCCCCATAATCCCACAATTTCGGGACGGGTATTGACTGTAAAAGTATTCGGAATTTCAGCGGATTTGATCGTCGTATCAGAGGCACTTTTATTCTCTGTTGCCATTAGCCAGGGTGAGGTCATGAGTAAGGCAAGGCTAAGACATATTTTTTTCATATTCACCAATATCATTTGAATAAATTTGTTCTAAGTTATCATATTTTAAGAAGATCGTATCTGAGTAAATCAAATAACAGGACCTAAGATACGAAAAATAAATTATTACCATGTTAACCAAAAATATAGGTCTCTTTTCTGGTATTTTTTGTATCTATTTTGTATGGGGAATTTTAGGAAGGCACATGAGTTTTGGCTCTATATTCAGTGATAAAACAGTTATTTAATCAAGCAACTTCAATTAACAAAAGCTTATAAGGTTGGGCGGCCGTTATGATTTCACACTCAGGCTTGTAGTAGATATTTTTAAGGGAGATTTAATTAATTGAGTGTAAAGGAAGTGTCATTAGAGTATGAGGAAATCCATGTAATCGTACAGACCGACTAAATTATATAGGTACATAACTCAATAAAGCCCCATGTTCTCCATCAAATGATAGAGTTTTATAGAGGCTGCTCTCTAAGCGTTAGCCTTAGTTCAGACACATCCCAATCATAATCAAGTGGGCTTGCATCCGGAATTGAAATGTTCTACAACCTTGAGACGCAACAAAAATTGAAGGAACACTATGAAATTTGAAGAATATTTACAATATGATGGTCTAGGGCTGGCCGAACTGGTTGCAAAGAAACAGGTACATTCAAGTGAACTTTTGTCGATTGCACTGGAACGCAGTGCAGCAGTTAATCCCGACTTAAATGCCATTATCATTCCCATGCATGAACATGCATTACAACGGACTCAGCAGAAGCTGACAGGGCCTTTTGCTGGTGTGCCATTTCTGGTTAAGGACCTGTTCCAGGAATATGCAGGCTATCCAACGTCTTATGGCTGTCAGGGTATGAAACGTACTGGCTATATTGCCGATACCAATGCTGAAATTGTCAACCGCTGGGAAAAGGCCGGTATTGTCACCTTTGGCCGCACCAATACTCCCGAATTTGGCATTAAAGGGATTACCGAACCCGATGCCTGGGGAAGCTGTAAAAACCCATGGAATCTAAAACATAATAGCGGTGGCTCATCTGGAGGGTCGGCCTCTGCCGTGGCTGCCGGTATAGTCCCTATTGCTGGTGCTGGCGATGGTGGCGGCTCTATTCGTATTCCAGCTTCATATTGTGGTTTATTTGGTTTAAAACCAAGTCGTGGCCGTACTCCGTGGGGGCCGCAAATGAGTGAGGCCATGCATGGGGCAGCGATTCAGCATGTGCTCACCAAAACTGTACGCGATAGTGCGGCCATGCTGGATGCAACGCATGGCGAAGATCATAGTTCACTTTTCAAAATCCAGGCTCCGCAGCAACCTTATCTGGAAGCTATCCAGCATCCGCCCAAAAAAATGAGAATCGCTTTTAATACCCGTTCTACTATTGGTACCAGAGTTTCCCAGGATGCGATTCAGGCAATTGAACAAACAGCCCGCCTACTCGAGTCACTGGGTCATGAAGTCGTAGAAGATCAGCCGAATATTGATGGTATGCAATTGGCCAGAGATTTTATTACCACCTGGTTTAGTCAGTTCTCTTATATGCTGGATGAGATTCAAAAAAGTTATCCCTCCAAAACTGGTGATTTTGAACTGGACTCTTTAGCACTCGCAGCCTTTGGAGCCAAAACTACCGCCTTGGAATATATTCATAATTTAAATAACTGGGGGCAATATGCGACTCAAATGAATCATTTCTTTGAACGTTATGATCTTTATTTGACACCTGCTACAGCGAGTGTCGCTCCTCAAAATGGCGAAGTGAAAATTCCGGGGTGGCAAAAACCCCTATTAAAGGCGCTCTTAGGCATGAAGAAAGCGCATTTGCTGGCACAAGGCAAACTGGTAGATCAGATTGTAAAAGAAAACTTGAAATGGGTTCCTTTTACCCAGCTGGCGAATATCACCGGACTGCCGGCTATGTCTGTACCTTTGTACTGGAATAAACAGAACTTGCCGCTCGGCTCACAGTTTATTGCACCTTTTGCTCGTGAAGATTTACTTTTGCAACTTGCAGCACAATTAGAGCAGGCACAGCCCTGGTTTGATCAATATGCCAAAATTCGTCTTTAAAGTGATTTAACTGTTTGAAGATGGTAATTCAACTTTGTTAGGTAAGCCCCCTAGCAGCAGAAAACCTAGCAAAGTTGAGGCTGCAGCTGCAAAAAAGATGATATCTCCGCCTAATTGATCCCAATAATGGCCTGCTAGAATGCTTCCTGTTGCCACACCGATTCCCCACATAGTGCTATAAAGTGCCTGCCCACGGCCCTGCTGCCCGGCAGAGAAATTCTGAAAAATGACTCGCATGGCAATCATGTGAAATAGACCAAAACTTAAAGCATGAATCGTTTGTGTCAAGAATTGTGCAACAAAGGAAGATGGAAATAAACCGACCACTAACCACCTTAGTCCGGTTATTAACAGGCAAAGCATGATTAGATGCCGCCATGACCAGCGACTGAGAAAGAAGGTGGCATAAGCAAACATGATAATTTCTGCAATTACACCCACTGACCAGAGCAATCCGATCTGGCTGGTACTAAATCCGGCCTGACTCAGATAATTGCTATAAAAACTGTAAAATGGCGCATGTGAGAACAACATAATTAATTCTATAAGAAGGAAACTATAGACCACTGGCCGTTTAAATATTGGCCAGATGGTATCCAGTTTTTTCTGTGCCACCGGCGCCGCCGTCGGTTCTTTAATACTAAATGACCAAAGAAAAGTTAGAAATGAAATACATAATAAAAGGACTGGCAGCATACTGATCGGAATCACTTCAAATACGGTCCCCAAGCCAAAGACGCCGACGATGAAGCCAATAGATCCCCATTTACGGACTTTACCGTAGAGCTCTGCTCTTTTTTCACCTAGCCAGAATAAGGTCACGCCTTCAAACTGTGCCAGAATCGCATTCTGGAAAAAGCTGAAAATAAGCATGAGTAAGGCAACGGATTGAAAGTTATTGGGAATAAGAAAAATCATGAACCAGATACAGGCTTCCATCCAGGTCGCAATACGAACCAATAACATGCGCTTGCCTGACTTGTCCGCGAGCCATCCCCAAATTAAAGGGGCAAAGAAACGGGTAACAATTGCAATAGAAGACAAGATACCTATTTCTTGATAATTAAACCCCTGATCTTCCAGATAAAGGCTCCAGAATGGCATAAATGCCCCCACAACCGTATAATAGAAAAAATAGAATCCGCTTAGTTTGTGGTGGATTGGAAAGCTTAGCATTAAGCTGTATTCCTTAGTATTTACAATGGTTTATAAAATTTTCAGAGTTGTATGCTTTTGCATATAAAAGGCTGGGTTAGGAGGTGTTAAGTATACAAATCGGTATACAAATTTATTTTAATTAAATTATTTCAAAATTTGTATACTTTTACCAAAATATCACATTTATTTGTTATTTTACTTATAAAACAATAATTTATTTTTAATCACCAAAATTATCATATAGTAGTAAAAAACCGCCCCGAAGGTGGTTTTTTACTACTTGAGCAAAAGGAAATCGGCTGGTCGCTTGGACTGAAAAATAAGTATGTTGTTTTGAGTAAAGTGAGGAGCTGACCGTTCGTCGGCAGATTAAAAATAATTATAAATAGTGCTTGCAAATCTAATGTGCATTAGATATTGTATTCATATCAAGACGAAATGTGCAGATGGAAGCTTGATAAATTAAACATTACTTAGTGAGAAATAATAATGAAATCAGTTGATGTAACAAAACAAGTTGAAATTGCGAATAAAAATGCCTTGGCTATTGGCGGTCACTTTCAAAATGAATTTGTTTATGAAATCGCAAAGCTTGTACCCTCTGACATACTATCAATTACTTTTGATGAGTCATTATTTGATGCAAAAGTACGTCAAGCTGTAGAATTTTTTGCAGTTAGCAAGATGATGGATTTTGTTGAATACAATCTTAGAAACACCGTTGATGTGCATTTCCATAGTACAAATAGAGAACAACGCACATACATTAAGGAAGCAGCAAAAAACGGATGGCTCACTAAATTAGATTATGATGTTTTAAATGGTCGCTATCATGAAGTTGATGCTAATTTATCTGATGGCAAATCAACTAAAGAAGCTCGAAATGAAGCCTACATTTCTGCTGAAAAGAAACTTTTAAGTTACCTTGTTTATCTTAACCCAGAAGAAACCATCGCCCTGGCTGTCAGCAAGTTTTTAGCGTGTTCTAAATATGACGTTACTGTGTATAAGAAAGATACAAAACCGACTGTTATATTGGGTAAGCTTGGGTATTCATTTGAAGCCGAGGCAGATAATGGGGAAATAGTAAGAGGTGAAATGATGATTACCGACACATTGGCAAGATTTGTTTTTCAGGTATAGGGATTAAAAAAACAAAACCCCACTGGTTAGAGTGGGGTTCCGAAACTCTTTCGATGTGCAGTCGAAAGAGTTTTATTTTAAGCTGCCTTCATGGCAGTAAACATTACTTAGAAAGATTTTCCAAGTCATCGAATTTTAAAGTATCAGGGGGGAGTATGCAAACAGAAACTAAACGCAAGAAAGACAGTGAATACTCGAAAAAGTATGATGAGAAGCGTAAAGCAACTCGTATTCCGCTGAATTTGTATCAAGACAATGATCTTGAAAAAGAGATACTTGAGCGATTGCTTACTGAAAAAAACAAAAAGCAGGTCATTTTAGAAGCGCTGAAAAAGCACTATGGAATTAATGATTGATAATCTAATGCACATGAAATAATGTTTAAAGGTGGCGATGTGCAGAGACCCACACACTTTTAAACATTACTTAGATTAGGGCGTGTCCTCATTTCATTTAACGAAGCAAATTACTCTGTATCTTGTTTAATAAATCAGCAATTCCTTCATTAAACATTCAATTTTAAGCATCTAAATAGTCATTTTTTGAACTATTTATCAAATGAGGACAGCCCCTAGATTTTATGAAAACATTTGAAGAAGTATTTTATGAGTACCATCGCTTTTTAAGCTTGTCTGTTTCACCGCGTCGAAGATATGAGCTTGTGAATCAATATGAAAATCACATTCATCCGTTTATTGGTGATTTACTATTAAGTGAAATCGATCATCATATTGCAATACAGCCGATCCGAAAGCTTGAAATGGATGGTAAGACAAGAACATCAAATCAAGTCAGGCAGCTAGTCGAAAGAGTTTTTGATTACGCTTTTTACGTAAATTATTGCAATCACAATCCCGCTTCCATTCTTCGAAGGGCTTCAAAGCGGCATGTTCAAGTCAATTTTCCGTTTGTTAATAATTTATATCTGCCAGATTTTTTTAAAGAGATGCGGGAAAAAACAACTATTAATCAATTACACTGGGTTGCATTAGTTATGATTGTTTTAACTGCATCGCGATCAAATGAGGTTTTCGGGATGGAGTGGCGCGAGATTGATTTTAAAACAAAAGAATGGAATATACCTGCGCTCAGAATGAAAACAAGAATTGCTCATACAGTTATGCTTTCAGACCAGGCTGTTGATTTATTGAAGAAATGGAGGGAATGCTGCTCTAGTGATTTTTATGTGTTTCCCTCCCGCTACAAGAATAAGCAACATATCAGCGGATCAAGAATAAGGAACTCTATACTTTTAACAAATTACGCAAAAAAGCAGACGCTTCACGGCTTTCGACATGTATTCTCGACAACTTGCTATGAGTCGAACTTGTGGCGTGAAGATGCGATAGAGTTGTGTATTGCTCATAATTCAATGACTCGTGACTATCATCACTCAAAACGTTTTTATAATCATGCTCGCTACAAGAAGGAAAAAAGACAAATAATGCAGTGGTATGCGGATATTGCCGAGGGTTGGCTGTTTCCCGCAGACAATGAAATTGTAAGTATTTTGGATTGATAAAAAGTAAAAAAGCCCTCACTTGAGGGCTTTTACAATTGCACCATGCCGCGCCTTACAGTCATTATATTTAGCAACCGTATCCACGGACCAGACTAAAGCAACCTTACCCCGCCCGGACTCCAACTGCTGTAAATCAGCGCATGGCTCAAGGAGGTTCGCTGGTACCACTAGCGATAAGTGAGTTGAGTTGCTGCAGGCCGTCATCATCAAAGCAGTGACTGAAATAAACAGGACGATCAATGATCTTTTGCACTTCACGTGTAACTGTTTCGACTTGTACACGCTGTTCTGACTTTGTTGCTTCATAATCTGCACTCATCTGGTTAATTTGATTTTGTTTTTCAGTCAAAGCCTTGAGGTGCTTTTGCTCAATGTCCTGAATTTTGGCTGTGCATTGCTCGCTAGCTTTACGCAACTTTCCACTCAAATGATTGGTGTAAGCAATTTGCCCCACCCATAAAATAAAAAAGATCGCTATTGCGATCCAGTGTTTGTATTTCCATAATAGATTTAGAGTCATTTTAAGAATAAAGCCTTTTCAGTAGCTCGACGATTCACTAGGCCTTGCATGCGCTTACCACCAGCGTTAACCCACGCATCAAATTGATTAGCTGCGGCTTTATAATTCCCTTCATTTAGTCGTTTGATCAATGTGGAATTTTTAAATGCATTGGTGCCAATGTTATAAGCCAGTGAAACCAGAGCATCGAACTGATTCTGATTAACTTCAACTTTGACTGCATTATTAACAGTCTGCTCAAACTCTTTCAAATCATGCTGCATGTAGCTTCTGGCTTGTGCAACCGTACAAGTATCCCCTTTTTTCACACGAATACCATTTGGGTACTTTGTTGTTCCAAAACCAATGGTCCATACACCTACACCATCATCATAAGCACTCAGTCGTAAGCCTTCAAAATTGCAGATCAGATCAATACCACTTGGACTAACATGCATTTCATCCGTAGCAATACCCAGCATGCTGGTGACATCATCGTAAGCAGTTGCAATCAGCTTGTCAGCAGCATCAACTTGTTTTTGGGTGAGTTTACCCCCGCTAATCTTTCGCAAGAAATCAAAAATATGTTTCATGGGTTGTCACCATCTTTATCCGTAGTGAAAAATTTAGGACGTGCACCACCCTTACCCCAAATATAGAGTTGTCGGGTAAAGAGTGCGAATAAAATGCTTACAGTGGTGTAAAAAAGTGTTCCAGCTGGACTGGGCAAATACTCATCTTTAACAAAAAGTGCCGCCCCAAAAAGGATCGACAATACCAATAGAAAATCGATATGTTTTGGAAGTTGAATTTTTGGATGAAATGCCATGATGGCAAACGAAAATATAAATAACACCAAGGCCGTTTTACTTATGATTAGCAGCATCCTCATTCTCCTTTTTGACTAAACCAAGAACTCTTGATCGAGCCAAACTCAGCAATGCTTCAGCTGTACTTTTACCAGCAGCACCCAGAATGAAACCAAATAGTTCTGGGTAGTTACCGCTAGCAAGAAATAAACTTGCCGGTTTAGCAAAGACCACACATAAAATAAAGCCAGCAAAGAATCCTATCCAGCGATCCCGAGTTGGCTCCTTGCTTAATAAAAAACCAAAAGTTGCACCCAGCACACCTGTAAAAAGGATGTGTGAATGGTTCTTTATGCTTTCCAATACTTGACTAAGAAAGTCCATATACATCCCCTTTAGTCATACATACCCCTTATTTTTGGTAATAAAAAAGCACCCGGAGGTGCTAGAGATTGATTTCTTCCACTTGCTCTTTAGTTTCAGCATCAAAGATTAACTGTCTTGCAATACGCCCTCTTTCGTGAACGCTTGCAATGTGGGCTTGCAATGCTACATATAGTTGCTGTAGTTGTGATGCTGTCAGATTAACAGTTGTATTGTCTGCCAGTGTCCATACTTGATCTACACCTGCAACCGCTACACCCATAATCCGACCTTGAGAAACCTGATCTGAATCATAAGTATTGCCCTCAAACTCAAAACCACCAAACTCAAGTCGATCGCGCTCAGATTTAACCTCAGTCCATTTCTGGGCTTTGATTTCATCTAAGGTGCGCGGATCAATCCAATCCTTTAGATCGTAATTAAATATGTGGTACGAGGTTGGTTGAGCGGGCATCACTACCCAGCCATCCTGATAATACATATTTGGCTCAGGAGGGTCTTCAACTGCCTGACACCCTTTAGGAGTGTTTAATTCAACTGTCTCATCGTTGCTTGAAATGGTTTTTAGTAACTCTCCTTTATTGGAAATAATCGCTGTCATTTCTTCAACTCCAGTACTGATACAACCCTGTTCGATATTCTGACTGAATGACCAAACACGCTCCGAAGGAGTGCACGCAATGAGCTATCAATCCCCGCAAAGCCAATTTTTACACTAACAACCGTCTGCCCGGTACCAGCAGCCACAATCGTAGGCGGTAGTGTAATAGCATAATCAAATGCTGCATCATAAGCACCCGACGCACTACCCGCCTGGACACTTGTATTCCTGACGTATTTATATTGCGCCACAGCAGATCCATTCACGTAGATAGTTACAAACATTCGAGCCTTGGATAGGTCGGGCGCACTATCTCCCGTGGGCGGAAGAAATTGCATATTGGCAGCAACAGCCAAGCCACAATCAATCCTTAGCTTCCCTCCTGATCGATTGACTGTAATTGATGCGACATCACCAATATATGATTCCCATTCAGAAATCAGCGCGTTGGTGGCGTAGGTTGCTGTTTGTCTATCGGCTGTTTTAATAATTTCCTGAGGGTACTCTGCGCTAGATGGAACCGTTACTGCCTCGTCTTGAATCTTTAGTGTTGTTACAGCCAAGTCATCAATATTCCCTGACTTAACTGCGAGTTTTGCAATCTTCGCAGTATTAACCGCTAAATCTTCAATATGCGAAGTTTTGACAGACTGATAGTCCATCATTGCTGATTTCAGGTAAGCGGACACAGGAAAAACAGTGCCAGTAATTGGATCAGTAAAAGGCGTATTGCGGAAAACGAATGGGTAATATCCAGTGCTGCCGCCACTTCCGATCGCTAGTGCATCAACATTGAAAATGAATTTACCCTCAACACCATCATTTGCACCGCCCCAGCCGATTACTTTTCCATTCACATCGATTTTTGTGAACTTCTGAGCATATAAGCCATCTACACTTTCATTTATCTCCTGAATTGATGCAGTGTTTTTACCAACAGTTGTTTGTAGCGTACTGACTTGAGTAGCTATAGCCCCCTGCTGTGTAGTCAGAGCACTAACTTGAGTCTGCACAGTCGCAATATTTTCTGTAGCTGTATCAGCCTTCCCAAGCGCTTCATCAGCAGTTTTTTGAGCTGCATTGGCGACTGCCTTGGCTGCTGCCTCTGCTGCATCTGCTTTATTTTTAGCGTCTAAAGCTGCTGCTGCCTTAGCTGCCGACTCTGCTGCATTGGCCTTAGCTGTTGCGTCGCTTGAGGCTGCTGCTTTAGCCGCATCCGCTTCAGCTTTCGCCTTTGCCTCTGCATAGGTTTTAGCCGCCGCCTCTGCTGCTGCAGATTTAGATTGAGCATCTAAAATTGCTTGATCTGCGGAGCTTTGCGCTGCACTTGTGGCGGATTGAACTGTATCAACCCGGGTAGACAGGGCTTTGTCAGCATCCACCAGGACCTCTAGTTCGGCCTGAATTGTCGCAATGCTTTGCTGCAAATCATCACCAACTTGGGCTTGCAGGGTGTCGAGTCTACGGCCTAGGGCGCTATCTGCATCCGCGCGGGTTTGCTGCTCAGTCCAAATTAGTGCCTTCGTATCATCAACTTGGCTTTGCACGGTATTAATCTGCGTAGCCAAGGCTGAGTCGGCCTCCGCACGTGCTGTGGACTCAGACTGAATAAGTGCAGTGTTATCACCAACCTTCGCCACAGTTGTATCAATACGCTGACTCAGCGCCATGTCATTTTCAATCATTGCTGATTGCAAAGTCCATGTTCCCGCAAAGCCTTCTGTTGAGCCGATTAGATCTTCAGTTGAGCCAATTAACTTAGGGTTGACCTGTGCATACACACCGTCAAGTTTGGTTGTATTGGCACTGATTTTTCCTTCATGTTCCGCCACTTTTGCATCGGTTTTAGCTAAAGCGCCTGTGGTAGCCTTATCACCAAGTTCGACTGTAATTGCATCAATTTTGCTGGCATTCGCACTAGACTGTGTTGCCGCAACATCCGCTTTAGATAATGCAGTTGCAGCGGTTTGATTTGCTGTGCCTGCTGTATCAGCAGCCTGATTTGCAATGGCACTGGCTTGCTGCGCAAGTGATGCTGCCGACCCTGCTAAATCTGTTGCTGTTTCAGCTTTGGTTAGTGCTGTGGCTGCGTTGGTTTTTGCTGTACTTGCATCCCCCTCTGCTGTAGTCACACGACTATCTAAGGCTTGCACGGCTTGCGTATTTGAAGATATATCATCAACTGCTGTATTGATTTTCTGCTGAACATTAGCAAGCGCAGTATCATTACTACTCTTGTAGTTATTCAATGCAGTCAAGTTTGCAGAATCACCGTTTTCGCGATCTAAAATTTCTTGCGTCAAACCATCATTAAGATCACTTACAGCCAGAATACGCGCCTCTGTTTCCTTATTTAGCTCCTGATTAAGCTGATCAACCTCGGTTTGTACTGCAGTAATATTGTCAATCAAATTCCCAATATCACCATCAATACCCGCAATCGTATCAATCTTATCGATCTTTGTTTGCAGATCCTTGTGCAGTTGTGATTCGCCAATCTTGCCCGACAAAATATCAAGCACGGCAGACGCATCGGCTGAAGTAGTGGCACTGACACGCGCAGACCATGGCCCAACATTCCCAATCCGATCAATCAAGCGCCCCCGGAAATATCGGGTGAGATTTGGTTGCATACCCTGAATAACATGCGTTGTCGTCGGGTATGCAAACAAACCCAGTTGTGTGGCATTGGCACCATTAGTTGTTGTTGAAATCTCAATTTCCGTATAGGCAGTATCTAGTGCGCCAGTTGACGGGAAGTTCCAGCTCAATTGATAACCAAACAAGATACCGGTGGCAGCAATATTTGCTAGCGCTGGCGGCAATCCTTGTTTACCAGACAGAGTTGTCAAAACAGAATAGGTCGGCAGGGATGCAACATCAAATGCGGAAATCGCAGTCACGCGCGCTTCATAATTGCCCGCATAAATACCCTGCACTTCTACCGAGTTGCTACCCGTAATTGGCAATTTAATCCATGTGCCATCATCTTTACGCCATTCCACCTGGTACTTGGTTGCGCCTTCAGCTTGTGGCCATGAAATAACCATAGTTTCAATTGAGAGGCCTTGCTGCACCATCGCTTCAGATGTAATCAGTACAGATTCAACCGGGGCTTGCAGCTTCGGATTAATAATTGAAATTGGGCGATCATCAATAAATGCACCAAAATCAATCGCATCATATTTTACTGATTCATACTGAAGACCAGTAATCGAAAACTGATGCTTTTCATCTTGAGTGATGCTCATGACGCGAAACTTCATAGTCTTCAAATCTTGCGCATCAACAGCCCAGACGTTCTCCGCGGCAACTGAATCAAATGCAGTAGTCACTGTAATATTGCGGCCACTGACAGACGATACAATTCGAGCTTGAGATTTCCCATCTTCACCATTCACCACCAGTCGATCACCGGCGCGACATACCACATCATCACGATCAATTGTGATCGTACGTAAATTAGGGGACACTTTTGAGATGCGACCACCATTGGCACGGCCGGCAAACAGCTCATCCGCAATTTCAATTACACGGCCCGGCTGTGGAATATAGCCATCCAAACCAACCTTGAAAGATACGGTCCGGGTTTCCAGTTGCTCAGACTTTAAGGCCCAAAGACCTGCGCGTTGTGCCTGACCTTCCGATGTACACCCCCACGCATCAATCTCAGCAATACGCACACCAAGCTTAGCAATGGCTGCCTCATCACGTACATAAACATATTCAGTTTTGTAATGATTTGCAGGGTTATCCCACGCCACTTTTGCAACAGTATGACGATCACGCGCACGGGTGCCTGAGTACTCAAACAGGCCATCAATCACGTTGGCGCGTGTATAAGTAAAATAAGTATCTTGTGGGATGTCAGCATCACAGACAATCGAATTACCATCCCAGTAGCTGATAGCACGAAATACACCAGCCAGCTTGGTTAAAATTGCAAATGCATCTTCTGTGCTTTGCAGATACACATTGCAAGTAAAACGCGGCTCTTCACCGCCTTTGCCGTCCGATACTTTTTGATCGCAGTATTGCGCCAAGCGATACAGTGACCACTTATCTAGCATTAATGATGTAAGTCGATCACCCAGCGCATAGCGTTTCGCTATGCAAATGTCGTAATAGATCCACGCTGGGTTGTTGGTGTAAGCGCGTTTAAATGTGCCATCCCACATCCCGGTATAGGTGCGTGCAACCGGATCATAGTTTGACGGAACTTGCAGCTTAATACCCTTTAGATCCACTGCGATTTTTGCAACATTTGAAAAAGTTTCTGCATCGTATTGCAAGCCAAGCAGCGCTGTATTTGGATAGCTAAGCTTTAGGTCAATGACTTCAGTTAGCGCATCAATATACATCTTGTCACTGATATATTCTGATGTTGAGTTGGGTGTGATGCGACGAACACGGATGGTCCAGCCAGTATCGGCTTTCGGCAAATCAATACGATGTGATCGCTCATAGTCTGCGGATGTTTTATCGGCAATCTGAGTGTTTAAAACCTCAGTCCATGTTCCGCCATCAGCTTGTAGATCAATCGCATACTGAATGACGATGCCCTTTACATCGCCATTATCAGCATTCTGTTGACGCAATGGCCCCCACTTAAAGCGAATACGCACAGCATCAAGGTCAGTATTAGAAATGGAACGAACCCATGGCGTACCAGAAACCAGCTCAACATTAATCGCGGTTTCTGATGAAATATCTGGGAAGCCTTCAATGTGCTCCTGATCATTCGTGCCGAAACGGAAATCTGCTTGCACATCCTGAAAATTCGATCCGCCATTTGGGTTGTGTAGCGGAGTTTCTTCCAAATAAACTGATTGCAGACCATTGGCTAAGCCTTCCACTTCACCTTCAGACAAGCCATATAGAACTTTGATATAGGTTTTGGATTGTGCTGAATCGGGTGCGATGACTGGCTTTCTCGCCTTCTTCTCACCTGCTTTTGCGCCTTTAATTACTGCGTCCATACTTATCCTCAGACAATAAAAAAGGCGCTGTATGCGCCTGTATATTCCTGTTATTTACATCAAGTCTTCGGGATACTGTCCGGCACTTGCAATAAATCCACCGACTTCACGCTGACCGTAAAGCACCGGTACTGGATTGCCTTGCGCTACCGTGGTGACTGCACCACCAAAGCCTTTATTAGCCTTGTTGCCGTCTTGGTTTTGATCTTGATTTTCAATTTTAGGCATCAGCATTTGTGCGATACCACCCACCATCATGCCCACACCTGCACCGATTAGGCCTGCACCCAGCGCAGCACCACCACCAAGCGTCCCCACTGTCACAAGTACACCCACCACCACAAGCACTGCACCCACAATGGTCTGAATAAGTCCGCCATCACCGCCAGCACCTTTCACTTTTGGCACCACCTTGATTACCTTGGCATCGGTATTCATATCGAGTTCGGCTTCAGAAATATTTTGCTTATCCTGAAAAACAGCAAACTCTAAACCCTGCTCATGGGCATGCAGCATAAAGTGCTCAAAGCCAGGTACTTGCACGCATAAAGCACGCATTGCTTCGCGAGTATTATCAACAGCCAGATGGAATTCCTTGCCGAACTTCTTGGCTAGAATGCCGTAAAGTCTAATTTTTTTAAGCATATCGAACCACCTTCACGACTCGTTCCTGCCATTGTGGACCAAAGATTTCACGAACAGATTTGCGCCCATAGGGATGATGCAGAATAAGAGCTGACCCAATACAGGATTCGGTCTTTTCAGACCTAAGCGCCCCATTATCACCAAGCCAAATTACTGCATGATTCACATGCTCAGTGCGTCCGACTCGGCATAACAGCACATCACCGTATTGCGGCTGATCCACTTCGATAAAACCTGCTTCACCAAAGCCATCCAGATACAGGGATTTATTCTCTTTGGATTCCCACCACAAGTCTTGACGCTCAAAATCGATTAGCTTGATGCCTAGCTCGCGTTCATAAAAATCACGGACGATGGAATAACAATCTTGTATGCCATGAATATAGTTTCGCCCAACTAGCGGTGCGCGATAACCACATGGCTCATACACTTGAAATTCAACATCGGGATAAGCACAGATTACCCAAGGCTTTTCATGTAGTTCAATTTGAATTAAATCAATTTCAGATGCGCGTGCTGAGGCATTTGGGTGTGAATGCACATAAGCCTGAATTTCACCTAAGTCTTCAGCCTTAGCTAAATCTTTATGATGGATTTCAAACTGATCTTTATTGTCTGAAATGTTGCGACACGGAATGTATTCTTTATTCACAATCACACCGCAGCATTCGTTTGGATAAACTTCAGCAGCATGCGCCTGGATTGCTTTTTTAAGTTTTGCGGTTAGTTTCATTTAAGACTCACAATAAAAAACCACCCGAAGGTGGTTTAGGAGGTTTTAATTTTGGGTGGAGCTATAAGCTCTTTGCCAGTCTTGCCATACTTAATTCTTTGCTTAACTGTAACTACCTTTAGGTTGTATTTTTTAGCTATCTGACCAACTGTTAAATACTCGCCCTCAACTTCGTATTTTGGATATTCACGAAGTGGTTTTAAAAGATCGCTCCCAGTTACACCGTTTCTAATGCGAACATTAATCGTGTCTTTGGTGGTGCCTAACACTTTAGCAATTTGGCTTGCTGTCATTAAAACACCATTACCAACATCATGCTTTTTCGCTTTCATGATAGGTTTTTCTATAGCTTGGCTTAAGGTCATGCCTGTCTTATAGATCCTATCATGCAGGGTTGCAAAGCACATGTTATTTTCTCTAGCTACTTGCGAAAGAGTGACTTTGCTACCCTTAACAATGGCGTAATTATTATTCCTTTTGTTGCTTGCTTGGGTTTGATTGTCTGCCCATCTGCAATTTTCCAGAAAATAACCTTTATCATTATCAATCCTATCAATAGATGTTCCCTTGGGTTTTGGTGACATATCAGCAGAAAAGTTTCTAAAGTCCTTCCATCTATTACATACCTCAATCCCTCTACCGCCATAGCCCGCATAGTTTTTATCATCTGGGTTATGGCACCTTTGCATCATGCCATTCCATGTCTGATATAAAGGGTGTTTAGCGCCACCGTGTTTGGTTAGCCTTTCCTTGCTAAAACACCCGCACGAAACCACCGAACCACTCTTGAGATTACTATAGGTTACTTTGGTAGTATTGCCACAAGCACACTCGCAAACCCAATAGTAATTGCGCCCACTCGCAACCTCTCCGCGAGAGAGAATAGTTAATCTACCAAAACTTTCACCAGTCCGATCTTTAAAATTTTTCATTTTAATTCCTATTTTTCTAGGATTAAATTATACCAAATTATCGGACTGATTAATACAGATACATCTAAAATAATGAGCTGGCAGGGAAAGCACCGATACGTAGGACGTTACCCTTGCCAAATCGACACTCACAACCGTTCGTTCTTTTTGAGCACTTGTCGAGCGCAGGATTGTCAGTAGGTTCATCTCTGTCCGTAAACATTGCTGCGCCTGTATAGCCACATTGTTCGCTGCGATATTCCCATGCGCAGTAATTGGAAATCTGCCGCACCGGTATTTTTAAACCTTCAAAATCAATCGGGTTTGAAAGCTCAAAAGTGACCGCCTGAGCATTTTCAGAAGTCTTTTGCTCGATGTACCAAAGCTGCTCTTTGGCTTCATTGGATGCAGTTGGGTTGCCGCCACCAAAGTTTTCAGCATCCAGATATTTAGCCAGTGTGGTAATAACTTTAAGCTTTGCGCCTGCAAAGTCGCCAAACTGTAAACAGTAAGCTGATACAGCGCCCTGAATGCCGCCAATATTGTTCGACATGCTGAATGTTGGTGCTGATGCCTTGCCGTCGCTACGCATTTCAAGCCCGGAAACCTCAAGCGCCATAGGCTCGAAAGTCTCACCTTGCCATATGATGTTTCTGAACCAGGTTTTCTGATCGCCATTTTGAAACTCCTCACCAATCAGCTTGCTGGTATCCCCTAGCAACTCATTGGATCCGATTGCGCTATAGATTCGCTCCCAGTCTTCATAAGAAATATGGCCATGAAAACGTAAAATGCCCGCACCTAAAGCACGAGCATCCAATTCAAATAGTGTGATCAGGCCATCTACATAGAGTTTCTGAAAATCACTGTTCAGAGTCATGGTGGGACTCCATCACCGTAGCAACCGCTTCAGCCAAACCTGTAGGTTGAAATTCTGGTGGTGCAATTGATTCAGGCTCTTCAATTTCAGGTTGCGGAAGCTCTTGCAAACGCAAGTCAATCCAGCGGTTTTCAGTAATGTCGACTGGGTTATCAAGATCAGCAACAATGGATACGGTTTCAAAATCAAACTTTTTCTTGTATGTTTTTACTGAAATGTCGCCATTTTCTAATGTTGCATAGATCACAGAAAATAGAACATTACCATTGGCATCCTTTGGTGTTTCGATATACCACCCCTCTTGAGCAAAGCCGCTTGAACCTTTAATTAAATAATTACCGGTTCCGACTTTCTCAAATGTAATCTTTTGCTCCTGGGCCTCATCATTCAATTCAATACGATCAGCATAAAGTTCAATAATAGGGGATGCAGCTTTTACAAATCCATTACTGTCAACTGCTGTGTTTTGATCATCTAGGATTTTAAAGAAGCGTTTTGTAGTGCTGCTACCAATATTAGAGATAAGTGATCCGTGGTAAATGTTCTGATGCACATTTTGCGCTGCAATTAACAAGTGTGCGTGAGCAGGAGAAACAGCTAGATTTAAAGCTGCATACGTTCCAGCTAACGGTAGACCAATTTTCTCACCTACCCCTGCGCCATGACCTGTTGAATCCCCACCAGTAAGGCGAAGAAATGAATTTGGTATAGTATCTTCCGGTTTTAATGGCACAGGAGTAACTGACATACTGCTTGTTCCTACACCAAAATCACCAACCTTCATAACTCGCCCAGCAGTCTGATCTGTTGGTGATATGGTAAGCGTAGCAGTTGCTGCTGTACCTAATCCCAAATTAGTTCGCGCTACCCCTGCCGATGTTGCACCCGTACCACCTTTATTCACCGGAAGTGCAGCAGGTAATACCCCTTGAGCAGTCGCACCAAGTTGACTGTAAATTTCATCATCATTCGCCTGTAGTTTTGCCGAACCCGAGCGGAATGTATCACCACCTGCGCCTGTAGGTGCAGTACCTGGATTAATTGTTTGCTTAGCCATAATTTACGCCCACAAAAAAAGCCCTCGATTGAGGGCATAAAATTGATTGAAGTTAAGGTTTAAAGTCTTGAGTGAATGTGGTGGAGATGGACCAGATGCCACCACCCAAACTGATTGGCATATAATCCCCGGCCACCACGCGAACCTCACCATCCAAAGGTGAATCCCATAAGAATGAATCGGCACCCTTATGCGCATCAAAAAAGGCCTTGATCTCTTGTATCAAAGCCTTCTTGCCAGTCTTTTTATATGCCCATGTGCCCGACCGATTGTTAATCCCAACACTTGTTCGCTGTGTATATCCATCTCCAAAACTGGATTGAAGGACTTTAAAGCTTGAGGTTTGGGAGTTTCCATCCAGGTCATTACACCAAGTGAATTTTTGATTGCTCATCGTGCCAACAATCCCCCCTGTCGCTGCTCTCTGCGAATTACAGCCAATACGGCATTATTGATAAGTGCACCGAGTTGCTTGCTATCACTTTCGCTAGCAGCACTACCATCAGACGCAATTGTAATTGTGTTTTGGATATTCACATCACTACTACTAGATTTCTTATTACCCCCGCCTGAATTAATCGCACTCACAGCACCCATACCAACGCGATGAGTATCTGCAACTAATCCACCAGTCGCATAACCTCGACGAATCGACTTTCGCAACTCCTCAAAGCCTTGAGGGCCGCCTAGCGCTTTAATTTCCTCTTGGGTTAAGACACCTTCACCCTTATGGACAATACCAGCAGGATCATACTTGCCACCATGACCAGTGTAGCCGCCATCGGCAAAGCCTTTAGGGGTGGCCGCTTGAATCATTGTAACGAAGGTTCCTGATTCCATCGTTGCTATTGCGGCCGCGGCGGCCTTTTGGTACCAAGTTCCTGGTTCATTCGCATAAGCATCAGATGCAGACTTCCAGACGTTCATTCCTGCCTGAGCAAGAGCAAAAGATTGCTGTGCTCCATATAATGCTCGGTATGCGGATGATGACTCACCAAGCATTGCACCAAACATTCCTGAAAGCGCCCCTGTTACCTGTTGACCATAGCCAAGCTGAAGACTATATGAAGAAGTTTGATAATCAGATTCAATAGCAGTCATCCGATCATGATGCGCTTGCCAGATTGCTTCGCGCTCAGCAGCGGTCTCAGCAAGTGCTAATTGCGAATCAAACAACTCCTGAGAAGCATCCATTCGACCAAATCTCTCCTGCTCTAAACGGTACTGATCGCCAGTGCCATTCATTTCAGCTTGGATGCCACCCCATTGCTGAACTGCGTTATTTAAACGTCTGCGATTTTCTTCCTCTTGCAAGGCTTTGCTTAAAGCAATTTCACGCAGTTTTTGCTCTTGGCTTAACTTGGAGTTTAGGAGAATTTGCTCACGCTCCAAGCGATAGCGTTCTTGTATGGCTGCGGTTTCAGACATGAGAGCTTCACGCATTTGAAAGAGGCGGGTTTCTTGAGCCAACATCAACAACGCCTGCTCTTGCTTCAATTGCTCATCAAGCAAGGCAACAGCTTTATCGCGCTGCTCTTTGGTTAGCTCTAAATCACGAGAAGCATAGAATTTCTGCTCATTAAAACTATCCTCTAATAATTGAGATTCAGTTTTTTTGAAGGCAGCATAATCATCAAGCTTGGTTTTAAGGGCCTGTTGTGCGATTGCAATATCATTGTCAGCTCGGGCTTGGTATTCGGCTTTGAGTTCTTTGGCTTTTTCAGGGGAGAAGTTAGCAGCATCAATTTCATCTAGTTTTTCCTGAAGATTGGCGCGAATCTTCTCAACCTCACTAGATACCTCAACTTCAAGTTGGGTTCGTGCTTTGGCTTGCTCAATTGCAACTCGCGTACTCTCTTCGAGAATGCGGTCAAACTCTTTGGATGAAATATCTCCTTGCTTAAAACCAGTGCTACCCGCCATGTAGCCCTTAACATTGCTCAAGTAATTTTTAGTTTCTTTGAAACTGTATGCTCTGCCATTTTGAACATTCCCTGGGCCGGCATTGTACGCCATGATTGCTTTATCAACATCCCCGCCAAATTGCTTAATTAGCGCAGACATCATTTTAATCATGCCGTTGATGCTGGATTCTTCGCTGCGAACATCTACTCCGTACTGTTTTGCGGTTCCTGGCATGAATTGCCCTACACCCTGAGCGCCTGCTGGCGAGGTCAAAAGCTTGCCGTTTCGGTAGGTGTCCCCTCTACTTTCCTGCATAATCATTGCAGAAATTAAACCCTTAGGTATGTTGTTTGCAGCCTCTTTAGCGGAAATACTGTACTTGGTAGCAAGTGCTTGAACTTTAGCATTTACCTGTAGCACCTTCTGCTGCTTTTCAAGCTCCTTGGTTCTTTCCTTTTCAGCTTCATTGCGTGAATCAACAGCACCCTTAGCCCTCATGATTGCGTCATATTCAGCCTTAAGCATTTTTTGCAGGTCAGCCCTAAGAGCCTGTTTACCTTCCTCATTCTTGACAATAGCACCTTCGACAGCCAAGTATTTTTTAGCCAGCTCAATCATAGTGTCGTTATATCCACGACTTGCTAACGCCTCAGTGATTCGGGAGTCAGTGATATTGTCGCTAGAGGATTTTAGAAGCCTCTTAATCTCCTCGCTAAGATTTGCAACCTCTACAGCTTGCTTCTTAGCCCCATCAGTCGTCTTTTTCATCGACTTTTCTAAGGCACCTTGTGCTTGCTCCGCTGCCTTTAACTCTTTCTTTTGCTCAACATAACCACCAATCAGATTGCTAACTTTTGCCAGCTGATCATCAGTAAGAATATTTACACCCTTAATCGCTTCATAGTATTCGTTACTTGAAATTTTCCCTTGAGAAAGTTGACTGTTAAGCTTTTTAAAAGTGTTGATCTTCTCGTCAGCTATTGGCAAGCCTTCCATGAAAGCAAACAAATCAGATGCGGCTACTCGGTACTTAAGACTTAGGTCTTCAACCTGCTGAGCAAGCGCTCTGGTTTCATTGTCACGCTGAAGTGTATTTAACTCCTGATACTTCTCAATCAAATCATCAACTGACTGGCCTTGAGTGTCGATGGATGCGGTGGCTTTCTCTGCCTTATCCCGCATTAATAAATAACCAGCGGCAACGGTCGCTAGGGTTACACCCAGCCCCACCGGGCCGCCCATTGCTAAATATAAAGATCTGGCTGAGGCGGTCGCTACATTCATAGCGCCAGCTTGAGCCATTGTTGATGCAGTCATACGAATTGATGCGGCATTTGCAGCCACATAAGCTGAAACAAGACGGCCGGTAAAAACTGCTGCGGTTACACCGGCGACTTTAACAACTGTATCAAGGTTCTCTGCCAGCACGCCAAGTCCACCCGCAAGCACCCCTGTGGCACCAGTGGATTCATTCAACTTACCTAGATAGACAGTTGCAGCATTAGTTAGCTGTGTAAAACCATCTGCAACACTGTTTTCCATGTTGTTAGCAAGTTTTTCGTTTTCATCGCGAGTAGCAATCAGTGTTTTGATTAAGTCGCTTAAAGATGCTTTACCTTCAGCACCTAGCTTGCGAATTTCGGCTTCGGACTTGCCTGTAGTTTTTGCCATGTCAGCAATAACATTATCCGCGCCAGTAACAATTGAAATCCACGCATCAGCATCAATCTTGCCTTTTGCCATAGATTTGGACAGCGAATCCATTGCTGATTGTGCTTGATCTGTTCGCGTAGCGTTATGAGTAAAGCTAAAGGAAAGAGAATCAACTAAATCGAGTGTCTGGGTGGTTTGATAGCCAAGCGACTTCATACCGCCTGCCATACTCAAATAAACCTCCTGTGCTTCACCTAATTGACGGTAGGTAGTATTTGCTGTGGCAAGCACACGATCCTGCACCATTGCATACTCTTCTGCGCTTGCTGTTGCATTGCGGATACGTGCAGCCATTTGCGTATAGCCGTCGGCCATGGTAATAGCCTTGTTGATGGTTAGGATCCCACCCATATAACCCACAAGGCTTTTGATTGAAGCACCCATTGCTGTCATCTGGGTTTCGGCCTGATCACCTTTTTTGGTAAGGTTTTCTAGCTCGCTCGCGACTGCACGCGCATTACGTTCGGCATTTTTTGAGTCAATCACGATGACCAGACGAGATTCTTGAGTCATTTCACTTTCCTGCGGGCAATAAAAAAGCCCGCGAGGTGCGAGCTATAAACTATATAAAAAAAAGGAATACCTTATAAGGCACTCCCCTTGTTTAGTTGCTTGGCATCCGCTTTTTCAAGCAAAGCCTTTAGTGTGGTGATCGGCTCAGAGGCCACTCCTTTTTCAGAATAAAAAGAACCCTCTCTGTACCCATCCGTTATTGTTGATACTCGGTATTTGACATTTTTAGATTTCACCAACTGGCGCACATAATCCACTGGGACCACCACAAGCGCTGTGGTATTCGCTAAGCTACCTTGCCTGCTCACCTTATTTGACAAAATATCAACCTTAAATTCAGATATATCACCATCAATGTTGAATGATACGGACTTTATATTTGTGGAGGCGTCACCGTAAAAAATCGCCAACCCTATGCTATCTGGAGATGCGCTTGTCCATGTTCCACCAAATGAAACAAAACTCGATGCAGTTCTTTTATTATCAACCCATACACCATAAGGCTTTATAAAGCAGGTAGTTTGATTATCAAACCCACTCACCTTGCAATCTGGTTCATATTTGTTTTTAGCTTGGGCATTTGAAATTGCCATAAATAAACATAAGGAAAATAAAGCAATTTTTTTCATGTGAAAACCCTCTTATAAGTAATCACAAGATACTAATTCCAGAATGAAAAAGAAACCAACTCACGCTGATTTCTTACTCATCTTCTTATACGCCTCATCAATAAACCGATTATCCAGATCAAAGATGACCGCATTAAAAATATAACGCTCTACTGGTAGCTCATACTGCTCACAATAGGCATTTAGGTCGGCAATGCTTAAGGCTAATGGAGTGCCTTGCTCATATCGACGTGACCGGGCAATGGTGTTGTAAGCTTCGATCAAGGCATTGGCTGTGTAGCTATACTCGGGCTTTTTAACTTCTTCTGGTAGTTGTCTGCCTGTCGCTTCAGCTATTGCGCGTTGTTTTTGGTTGTACTCGCTCGCTTCTTCTTCACTGGTGAATTGGAGGTATCGGTAGAGTTCTCGGACTTTCCCAAGGTTTCATCTCGGTAGCTATTTGCTTCGGCCTGGATCTGGTCAGCCTGTGCTTTTACAAAGGCCCAGATTGCCACACCAATATCACCCATATTGAAAAGCTTGGTTGCGTTTTCAGGCGAACATTCCGGCTCAATTTCCCTGCCATCTTCCACAAATACCACGCCTTTCCAGTCTGCAACCAGATGGCATGCAGCAGCTTCAAGTAATAGTTCATGATGGAGCTTGTCATTACTACAAGCGGTGGCCACATCAAAGCCTTTTGATGACAACTGATTATATGCACGTTCAACTGCTACCCGATATGCCTTGTAGTCAGAACCACGAATCTTGAACTCAGCCAATACATTCCCTTCACCATCTTTATATTCTTTCCAAAGAGCGACTTCTTTGCTTTGCTGGATTGCTACTTTTAAAGCCATATTTGATATTCCAAAAGAAAACCGCCCGAAGGCGGCTATTGATTAAACTTTAGGTGTGCGTGTTAGTGTTGGCGCTTGATCTACAACTGTGTATTCAAATGCTGTATTCAAAATGTCATCCTTACCGCCAGTTGCAAGAGGTGCTGAAATTTCAACTTTAGGAATATTTAAAACATATTTATTTCCGGCAGTATCTGTGACTGGAATAGAAAGCGAGATATTCCCATTGGTGAATTGCTTCTCATAAAACTCAGCTGCTTTCGCTGACCAAGCCATAGTAAAGCTACCTGTACCTTTGGCTGACATTTCAAGAATTGCACCAACTTCAAGACCAGCGCCCAAGCATTTTTGCACTTGCATTGAGTTATCCCAACTAAATGAGAATGCTGTAATACAGGCTGTACCTTTAATCGATGCTCCATCAACAAGCACATCACCTACCGAGATATTCGACATACGCGGATTTGATGATGCTGGTGTAATCGTTCCAGTGGGTGCTGCTACTGCTGGAGTTCGTTTTGTCCCCATAAAGCCAAAGGTTAGACCGATCAGTCCTGATTCAGGAATATCGATACTAAATGTATTTACATGCAAGCCTGAAAAGGTGTGATAGTTGGCAATGTCGGTATAGCCCAGCAATATGCTAAATGTCTGACGAGTAGTGCCGCCAAAGGTTAGGACATTGGTCGCCCAAGTGTTAAAAGCTGCTGCTGCCATTAGGTCATCATAAGCACCAAATTGAGCTTCTGCGCTCAACTCACCTGAATATTCTGCGGAAGTGATCATGGATGACTGTTGTAGTCGGGAATCTGTTATTGATGCTGACTCTGTTTTCTCGACACTTTGATTTAAGGAAATATCTGTAAATGCCAGGGTTTGACGCGCAAATGGCGAAGGCACTGTTCCAATAACGGTTTCCTTGGCAATTTGCACTAACTGTTTTGCGCCCGAACTCATGGTTTTCTCCTATTCTAGGCATAAAAAAACCACCTTTCGGTGGCGATAAAATTTAGACATTAAAAAAAGCACCCGAAGGTGCATGTTTTTATGGCTTGAAATCTATATCGACTGAAGCACCTGAAACCACATAACGCTTCGGATCTCCCAGCGAATGAGCGGATACCACATCAATATAGATAGCTTGGACCGGTAAATTGTTTTCTTGCTGCCATTGCGCTAATTCAGCTTGAACTGCTGCCGCAATGCGTTGCTCTAATTCTTGTTTCTTGGCTTCGATTTCATGAAGCATCTTTTGGTATTCGTTCATCTCAATTTATCCTAAATTCTGCTCTCACTATCTTAGCGTAGAAGTTTTTTTCGTCCATGCTTTGTGGTGCATGCACTTTATAGATTTCGAGATGAGATGCTCCAAAGGATTGCAGATGCTTTCGCCACGTGTCGCACAGCTCAGAAAGCACCATAAGGCCACTACCCAGTGGCGCAAAGCATTGAATTGAAATAATGCCTTGATCCCGAATGCATGGCTTATCGCCAATACCTACAATCTGGCTATCAGCGTACTGGATAAACACCTTGCTCCAAGCCTTATTTTTTGGTGGCTCAAATGGCATGCCATGACTTTGTGGCTTATTTACCATTTCAACAGTTAGGTTTTCGAGTTTGGCAATCCTGATAATTTCCTGATGAATGGCTGTTTCAGCTTGAGTGAGTGTCATCATTTGTATTTGCTCGATACATTCATAAAGGCGACTGAATAGATGCCCAGTGGTCGCTGCTGACTATGCCCATTTTCGAGAGCAACTGCATAAGGCAGGTTATTTTGCACGTAAACTAAATCACCCAACTTAGCCTGAAGAATCTTTTGATTGCCTACTTCCTGAGTGGAGTTACTATTTTTATCTTTACGATTTATATCGTAAGAATTATCAGCGCCATTTAAACTTATTAAATGATTACCTCTAAAAGCACCTTGATCCACAGGACTACCAACAATCACCTGTTGCAACATCTCAGCACTCACTTTTCGTAAATGCTCATCACCAATTTTTTCTATCTCAAGCGCAAAATCACTCGGTTTGTTTTTCCATCCCATCGCTACACCTTTCTAAGTTGGCAGGTCCAGATACTTGATGTTGGATCTTGGCTAATATTTTTCACTTCAAATCCACCACCCCTAAACTGCCAGACATCCCCTATTTGTGGAATACCTGTAAGCTCATTTTGAAGGACAATGGCCTTTGCATCAGTAGTTTGGTAGTCGATAGGCTTAACCGTATCCCGAAGGTAATTCCCTCGCACACCACGCCCTGAATATGACTCATCACCCACAACCGGATAAGTCTGCGTTTCAAAATCAAAGTCGCCAGAGTAAATCAGTTTTTCACAGGTGAACGAATCGACTGCATCACCAAGCTTCTTATCAAAAGCTTTGGCTACCTTGGATTGGATTTTGTTTTTGATCATGGCCTTGGCTCTCTTCAAACATAGCAAATAGGTCTTGAGCAATTGATTGAATGGAATAGGCTTCAAATTCCGTGCTCGGATTACTTTCACCCATCCGCTGTTTGATTCGTTGCCACACGTGTACGGCTTCATGCAGCAGTAATCCATGAATCTCTACAGATGTTCGCTCTGAAGTATCGCCGATCTGCACAATCGCATAAGCATCGTCCTGGTAGAAATCAACCTGAGCAGCGCAACCCATTGATAAGAACTCGTCAGAATCATTCATGTCATCAAAGAGCAAATCCATATGAAGCTGATTACGCGCTAAGGTGTATTTGACATGCTGAAATGGCGAGATATACCACTCCGGCACATAGTTGTTGTTGATCATGCTCGAGACACCTCAAATCCAAAGCCCTTTGGTTTTAAATCTAGAGAGCCAATAAAGGCTCGCGCAATCTGCTCGAACTCCGATACTTCAACACTACCCTCAGCAAAACTTTCAGTGATTTGCACTGTGTCAGCCCTTACGCTCTCGCTGGTAGTGTGGCGAGCAATACCGGCATAAATCACACCTGCTTGGATACCTTTAATAATTTCACATGCAGCATCTTTTAAAACAGGATCAATTGGATCGGGAATAAAGCCGACTTCATTCCGCATCCATGTATTTGCTAATTTAATAAGTCGAGCTTTATCACCACCATTGGCAAAGTCTGCCCCAAGGATAGATTCAGCTTCAGATTCAGTGATAAAACTCATGGTTTAGTCCTTTAGCTGTTCCGCTTTAGTAGCTTCTTCGGCAGCCTTGATGGCTTTTAATTCTGCAGCAGTTGGTTTTTTAGCTGCTGCTTTTAGCGCTTTGATTTCTTCGTCAGCTGCCACCAAGGCTTTTTCAGCAATAAGAAGCTTGTCTTTCAGCTCTGAGTTTTCACTCATTAACTTAGTAGCAGCTTGACGCTCTTTATCTAGCTGATCTTTCAGTTCAGCATTTTCAGCAACTACTTTTTCACATTCGGATTTTGCTTCGTCAATGACGGCTTGAAGTTCAGGTGTGATACCCACCCGCACATTCGCTGTAACGATATTGGCTTTATTGCGCGCAATCAGGTCAAGATAGGCTTGAGGCACATCACCAGCCACCTCTGCACATGCTTCCAGTGTGTCGGATTCATGATAAGCACTTGCTTTGCGCAAGATATAACCTTGAGCTTGTAGCTCTGTCACATTTGCAGGCGAAAAGTCATCAGTGAAATACAGTCGCTTATTTGATTCTTGTTTCATGTTTTTAGCTTCCAATCAGGCAAAGAAAAGCCCCTTTCGGGGCAGTTCAATTAGGCAGATTTGATTAATACACCAGCGGTATCTTTTACGCTTGCAGCGATTAGATCCCAGTTGGTTGGTGTACCAATTGCCGCATCAGTAGGTGACTTGCCGCCTGCTGCTGTATCCCATGCATAACCTTTAATACCGGCACCGAAGGTCCATTCAGCTTGGTAGGTGTATTTAATGTTTTCACCACCAGTACCCGGTACGAGCTCAGCATTAAAGTCATTGTTATCATTTACGACAACTGCACCTTCAACCAGACCAAGCGTATTGTAGAAAGCTGTACCAGTATTATCACCAACTAGTGCAGGCGCATCAGTTACCACAAATACACGACCAAACGGATCTCGCACAACGTTTACACCGTCATAGCGGAAAAGGTTTTCAGAGTTGGCTAACGCATTATCAAAAAGGTTATGCATTGTGGTGGAGTGGACGATCCATGCACGAATTGCGCTTGAACGGTCACCAAGTTTCGCAGCACCCTTGTTAAGCAAGCGGAATGATGCAGTATCAGTACCATCGCCGTGCACCGCGTTTACATTGCCTGAAATCGCGGAAGATGCTCCCAAAATACCCGCATTCAGCATATCCGCTAGACGAGCTTTCGCCAGCTGCTCACCAATGGTCAAAGCTGCAAGCTCTGGATTTTGAAGAATCCAGGAATACTGCTGCTTTTCATACTCGATTGGAGGTGTACCAGCTGCAACCTTAACTGCTACATCAAGCATTTGTTCCAAGCGTTTTGCCGCCACAGTTCCGGTGCCGTATGCATTGCGACGACGAACAATACCTGCAATCGCTTTGAATGATGCTTCGATATTGAAGTCACCACCGAAAGGCTCATTAATCAATTGAATGGCACCTTGAGATGCTTCATTGAATTTTTCAATATCCTGTGCCACAGTTTCAGTCATTGCGGCATAGGTTTGCTTATTAAAAACCTGTAAATCAAAAGGCATGAGCCTCTCCTTAAATTAAATTATGCTTGTTCGCCCACTTGCTTCATGTAAGCAATCTTCTCTTCTTTGGTTTTACATTCAGCCAAAGATTTGGGGCCTGATTTATTTCCACCACTACCCTGGAATCCGCCACCTTGCGATTGACTACCTTTTAAAATCGAATCTTTGTATTGGTATCCGCCAACCAAAGTTTCCAAAGCTTCATCAAAGTCAGCGACTTCGCCTGGGCGTGTACGTGAATAGATTTTTTGACCATCCGCACCGTACGCCACAACCTTGCCTTCTTCGATCTGGAAGTTCTTTCCAAATGTGGCCTGAATCATGTCTACCGGTACGGCAATATTGTCTTGAATGAACTTAGAACGAGCAAAACCACCGCCAATAAGCTCGTTATGCAGTTGGGTTTGGAAAGCATCACGCTCCTGGACAATAGGTGCGTATTTTTCTTCAACCGCCTTAATCGCTTCTAATTTGATTTTTTCGACCTCACCAGCATCCACCAGTTTTTTATCGTCGAAGTTTTTCAAGGTTTCTAAAGCTTTTTTGGCTGCAGCTGGATCTTCGATACCCTCAAAACCTTTAAGTTTTGCTTCCAGTTGCTCTTTGGCTTCACGATGGGTTTTTGCTTCACCGTTTAGACGTGAAATCGTTGCAACCGTGTGTGCTGCATCGTGCGGTGCCTCTTTGCCATCGTCGTGAATGTAGATTGGCTTATCACCATCTACTTCTGCATAAGTCTTGCCTTCAATAGTTACTGTTTTAAGTTTCATAAGTCATCCGACCCTATTTCTAAAATGAGCATCCGCTCGTTACGCTGTCCACATCCGCTTTCAGCAGGCATAAAAAAAGACCCGTTTGGGTCTAGGTTTGGATTTGGTTTATTTGCTCTGATTGCTCAACTCAATATCTTTTTGGTGAATCGGGCTTCGCATAGTAGGTATCTTTTTCTTAGGTGGTAACTGGAAGGTCGCGGTCACAATCGTCACTCCATCCACACTACATTCAGTACTAACATTTGACTGTATGCCTATCTCTTGCTTGGTTTCGGCATCTACAAGCACAAATTGATTAGCGCCTTCAATAAGTTTTAATTCAACGTCTTTCATAACCCCAACTCCTTAAACGTTTTAGTATCCAGCGCCCTCAACTCACTTAACGTATACATGCGACCTTGCGGATCCACAAACTTATCAATCGCGTACTCACCTTGTTTGTAGAGCTTATAACGTGATGGACCCAGCCATTCTTGTTGAAAAAAATCATCCGCCTGATCAAAGAACTCTTTAAATGATGTATTAGCATCTAGCTGGCCAATGAGATGCTTGCGCTCACCCTTCGGGATATCCTTTACCTTACGCTCATCCATCACAAATGGGCGTACCCCACTTAAATTCCCGTCAGCATCCACACCGACCAATACAGATCGGCAGTTCGGATGCAAAGGTGGTCGCCTAATGCTTGAATCACCAACCTTCCATACAGTCTGATCTAAGCTTCCGCACGTTTTCGATGTCCTGCCATCCAGGGTGGCTATAAATTTTAAATGAGTAAAACCCAAAGCCTTGTAAGTTTCTTCATAAGCCACATTCGCAACATGACTACGCACTGTTCTGACTTGCCGCTCAATCGAAGAGCGAGATGACTCTAGTAATCCATCCTTATAATCAAGTGACTTCCTACCCTTGATTCGTTGAACAATCTGCTGATTCGTCTGACCTTGCGATATACCATCACGAATGACATATTCCACTTTCTTGCGCAGTGATGCAGCAATGTCAGCAAACAGGTAGTCAACTAACTGACCACCAGCAAAAGGCGTTTTTCTTGCTGTCTTATAAATCTCAGCACCAGCGACCACCACGGCGGTATCACCAGCAAGTTTTGCTGTGTATGTAGCCTCATATATTGCTAGATCCAAAGTGGACTTGTGAAACTTTTCAGACAAATCCATATCAATCGAATTGAACCACTCATCAAGAATGGTTTTAATTTCCTCAATACGTTTTAATGCCTTCGATCTACTGCCAAAATTAAGCGATTTCAGCGCATTTCGTTCTGAATCAGTTAATTCTTCAAGCAACTCAGATAATCGTTGTAACTGAGCATTCGATAGCGAATTAAAACGCCTGACTAACTCATTGACTGATTGTGATGACGCTCGGAATAAATAAGCCTGATGTTGAGTCAACGCATCAATTAAGGCTTTTTGCGCTGACTTATCCATCACTCATCCTCTGTGCCATCTTCACGCTTCTCAATTTTCTTTACGATGTCCTCCCATTTATCTTCTGGGAAGGTACCGGTCTGCTCGTAGTGATACCAAACATACATTGGCAATTCACCTGCAAGACAGGCTTCGTAAATCAGTTTAGAGCGTGTTGGGTCATATTTCGGTTTATTAAAATCCTGAGCAATCGCAAAGCTCAACTCATCCATCTTAAAATCATGCTCGGGCATAGCGAACTTTGCACACCAGCGTAGGGCATTAGTGAAAGCCTCAGATACATTGGCCACCACGAGCGACAAAACGGAATGCTGTACTGAACTCTCATTATCGGCCTGTGTTGCTGTCTTATTCGCAGAGCCTACTTCAATGAGTCGGGCACCAAGTTCTTTCATTTGGTTCCACTTGTCATTCATGCGCTCATAAGCAAGGCCATTCTTTTCAGCTTGAACCATCTTGGCATCTGTCGGGATGCCTGATCGACTACCGACACTGGCA
Organism: Acinetobacter sp. S4397-1; assembly: GCF_024129285.1. Classification (NCBI taxonomy): domain Bacteria; kingdom Pseudomonadati; phylum Pseudomonadota; class Gammaproteobacteria; order Moraxellales; family Moraxellaceae; genus Acinetobacter; species Acinetobacter sp. S4397-1. The sequence continues at coordinate 18,786 of NZ_JAMXXZ010000008.1, read as the reverse complement.
CCCGACTCTTTCACCATTGCGTACTGTTCTGGTGTGATGCTTGGGAAGCACAAAGTCGGCTGGCCTACAATAAATGCTGATTCTTCCACATCTGCTGTACTGCAGTAATATGAAAGCTCCATAGAGGCCAGCTCATACAGCGGTGCAGTACCCACTTCATCCGAGTTATCCATTGCTCCACAAAATGAGAAAGGAATGTAATCCCATGGGTTGCCGTGATAGTCAGTCGGAATATACTTCCCGCCTTCCACCCATTCGCCTTTTTCATTTTTAGTGAAAATTTGAACTGTATAGATGTAACCACTACCAGTGTCACTAAGCTCTAAAATTCTGTACTGATCTTTGCTCTCAACTGAAAAGCCATTACGAACTTTCACGGTCTCAAGCAGCTTCACAAAGCTCAACTTTTTTTGATTACCAACAATAATGTAATCCCAATCCTTAATTGCACCTGCCCTGATGATATGAATCATCGGAAAAGCACCTTTGGTCCTTTCCTCTGCCTTGCTTCGACTTGGCGCTACGTTTGGAAAATCCACATAGATACCACAGCGGTAATTACGATTGATTAAACGTGTAGCACGTTGAGCGCACTGATAAATAGAACGGCCTGCGCCATCAGCATTGCGCTCTAGATACTCCAATTCATCTGGTCGATTAAAGACAGGCGACTTACCAAAAGCCAGACCAATATGACTCGCTAAAGTTCGACCAGTCACACCCGGGAAGATAGCTCGCTGCAAATACTCTTCATAACGAGCTTTGCCATCAGGATCATTCTTTGAAGTAAATAGCGAAGGCTTAGGTAAGTAAGTTTCACGCTTTTCTTTAATGACTTCCTGACCACCACAAACATCATCCAGCTTATTCCAAGTTGTAATGTGCTTATCATAGTCAGCATGTGTTGCTGTAATGCTCATATTAGAATCCAAACATTGGTATATCGATGTGAGTGATTTGTGGTGCCTCATTTAGCTCATTAAATCCATCACTACAGCCATCCACTTGATCATCATGTTTGCCATTTGGAAAGTTCCGTAGTTCATCAATGAGGGCTTTATTCCAATCACCACGCAACATCTTCACGTTGCCGATATTGACTTGAGCAGCGAATGGCTGTGCTCGAGTAATTTTGTCACCTGAAACTGTTTCAGCTTTTACTCGAAATCCAGAAAGCATTGTCACAAAGTTTTTAGCCTGTGATTTACCAGCCTGCCCCGGATCTTGCGGCAGCCGAATCATCACTGACTTCCCATCCATCTGAGCCGTCTGCTTAATTGTATTTTCAACACCGTCAGGCCCCCAGCGGCCACGAACCATATCCACGATATAAATCTGGTTATTGGGTGTCCTCAGCATCCTTGGACCTGCCGTCCAGTCACCTTCGTTTTCCGAGGCCGCCAAATCCCAAGCGCGCACTTCTTTAGTGAATTCTGCAGGCAGCGCATCCACAATTTCAATTCTGTCAGGCTTAAAAAAACCGCCAGCTGGCGGTGATGGTAACTGTCTATACTGACCTGAGAACACATAAGGCGCCGCATATTCCATAACCTTTAGGCGCTCTATGGAGTGTTTTTCAGGCCATAGTGCTGAACCATCCTCCTGAATTGCGGAAAGGCATAAATGCTCCCACTCTTCACCATTGCCCCCACCCAACAACCAGCCCGACAAGTCCTCTTCATGCAAACGCTGCATAATGACAATAATTGGCGTATCGGGTGAGTTGGTGCGTGATTCAAGCGTGTTCTGAAACCATTCAATTACGTTTTTCCGGATCGTATCTGAACTAGCTTCACTGGCTTTATGCGGGTCATCAATAATGATTGCACCGCCAAATGAATCTCGGAATTTACCTGCACCAAAACCCGTGATGGTACCACCTGTACCTTGTGAGTAGCAGACTCCGCCCTTTGCGGTACGCCAATCATCCTTTGCCTTGCTGTCATCCCGCAGTTCAAAATCAGGGAATACACGCTTGTATGCTTCTTCTTGCACCAAGTTACGTGTCTGAAATGCATTGTTTGCTGCAAGTGTGGCTGAGTAGCTGACATGAATAAACTCACTGTCAGGCGCTTTGCCAAAACACCATGCCATGAAGTTAATCACTGCAAGCTCAGTTTTTGAATACCGAGGTGGAATATTAATGATAAGTCGTTTGGTTTCACCCCGATATACTTTCATCAGTGCATCACAGATCACTCTATGGTGCCAATTATGAAGCCATTTATATTTACGCCGTTCTTTAAACATATAGCGTGAGAAGAAATATAGATCCTCTTGAGCTTCAATTTGAATAGCTAATTCACGCGCTGGATCAGTATTCATCTAAGACCCGCTCCCTTGCTTTTAGGTAGCTATCCGTAGGCACATTCTGATTGATGGTTTCTATTGGTTTGCCGTCCTTACCAGTGATTTCCTGCTTGGTCACGCGACCATCGGTTTCCTGAAAGGCTTGCTTTAGTAGATTCTGCTTTGCACGTTTATTTCGGCCAGAATCCTCATACATTTTTTGAAGTTCACGTAAACGAAAAGCTTTGTTTGCAATAGCAATATCTTCAATATTTTCTCTAAAGTCTTTGCGAGTGCGCTCAAACAAGTCTTTTAACTTTTTACTCAGATTCCGCCCAGCTACTTTGGTTGGGTCATAAAGTGCAACCTGCTGCCTGGTAATTTCAATCTCATATTCTTGCTTTACAGCTTCTACTACTTGTTGAGGGGTTTCGAAGCAAGCAAGAGACTGAACTATAAAGATTTTTACAGGCTCTTTAAGTGCTGCCATAAACACCTCTTTTGTATAGCTACGTATAGCAAAATAGCCAAAAAAAAGAGCCCTTCAGCTCTAACCAATCACACAGTTCCCACAACATGCTGCAATATTCGTTTCAGATACAAACGGCGCATTTCTGGAAATTTCCAAAAGCCGTTTTACAGACTCATCTGCACCCCATCGTTTTGTCTCACCAAAGAATACTTCGACATCGTGGCCAGCCAGGTAATGTTTAGGTAGTCCAGTCATATCGCTATAAATGATTTCGCCATCTTCATCACGTTCAACTCCGATGTGATATAGCTCATGTTCAATTAGTCGACAAAACTCACGATCTGAGGCTTGTTCACAAAACGTGGCATCAACTGTAATGAGATATACAGGCACAAATCCAAACCAATCCCGCATCTGTTGTTCTTGGCGTGCTTTCTTCCATCCACCCTGGTTAAACATGACCTTTTCACACTGACCCAATACCATACGCTTCTTGGCTACGGCGGCCGATGAAGCCCAGGCGAATGCAAGAAACTCTTCATTGTCGTGAAGTAACTCGGCAATATGGTCGTGATCCGGGTTGTGGAGTTCACCCCCGAGAGTAAGCCAATTCTTAACGACCCATTCTTTAAGCTCTGGTGCCGGTGCCAAGCGAATCGCTTCCTCTTCCTCAGCCTGATCAATCAGATCCGTCGGCGGGAATGATCTGAACTGTTCCATCCTCTAATCTCTCTAACTGACTTCGAATCCAGTTAATTGCATAACCCGATTCAATTTGATGAGGTTCAAGGCGCACAAATGTATAACCTTGATCGTCAGCAAGATCATACTTATTAAATGAATTCGCTATCTTTTTCCCACCACGACCCTGACCCCAATTACTCTTGGGTGGCCTTGGTGCCTTCGGTGTCATCGCTTGCAGTTTGCTTTGCAATCTGGGTAGTTTCATGAATGAACTCAACTCTTACATTGCCACGCAGTAAACGTGTGCATATCTGACCCTTGCGTATATCTCTTTTAGTCATTCGACGTTTCGGCATAAAGCAAACCAAACCTTGCTCTTCATTAGCCCACGCCACGCGGTCAATGCGATTACCATTCACGTATACGCGCCGAAAGCCTTTACCATCTTTTGCACTATGAAACATATCCATCAATCCAAATAAGGCGACTTAGGCTCATCATCCTCATCACCTTCCAACTGAATCAATAGCTCATTGATCTGAGCATTTTGTTCATTGTTGATCTGGATGACTTGGGCCACTTGGTTTATTAACTGGTTGTTCTGCTCGATCAGCTTTAGAAGTAAGTCGTTCGATACACAGCCGCATTCTTTCTTTTGATCGCTCATATTGTTCTTTCATCCATTTACGTCGTGCTTCACAGCCTTGGCATGTCATTAACCTACTCCTGATAACACCACTTCAAATCATCCGGCACAGTTAAATGCACACCCAACTGAGTCACAGCAAAGTCATGCACATAATTCAAATACTCGGTCATTTGCTTAACGCTTAATTTGGTTGTACTGCAAAGTCTAATGACCTGCTTACCAATGGTTTCATACTCATCTGGTTCAGACTGCTTCACCTTGGCTATGGCATGACACATCTCAGCAAAATCCTGATCATCACGACGGTAGATATAGATCAGGAATTTCTTCTTGAACTCGTAATGCAACTGATCCTTGTCTGTACCGGTCTTTTTCTCTATCTGACCCAACCACATCCACATGAGTCTATTCTGTGCAGTGGACCTGTCATCCTGCTTCTGATCAATCACCACCCTTAAGGGCTTACCCTCATTAATCGCCTTGGTGTAATTGGTGTGCATGTAGTTAATAGCTTTGGTGATGTCGGCATGCGACTGGATAGGAAACACGGCTTTTTGCATTTCCTATCTCCAAACTGACCCAATTATGCACTTGCAAACAATCGGTAGCCTTCAAGCTCCCAGAGTTTATTTTCAGCATTCTTTGCCGCATTGCCTTTAGCCAAACGCTCACCAATATCAGCATTAAAGTTCTCTTTGCTGACACATGCACTAAAACCTGTAGCCAAGAAAAACTTGCCATCAAGGAAAGCATGCACAAAAGTTGAAGTTGTATCGCCCGGCTGTTGCACAGTCACATAGGTCACACGATCCATAAGGGCATCGATTTGATCTTTGGTCACACGCGGTGCAACGGCTTTTTCTTGAAGTTCTTGTTCGGTTACTGCTTTTGACATCTTCTTCTCACATAAAAAAAGAGCCATCTGGCTCAGTTAAAAAATCTCTCTATCTTCCACTACCAACATCCGATCCACTCTCACCAACCACTTCTCAAACATGGCTTCACTCTCTACCCGATTACCTAATTCAAAACGATCGAATGCAGCATGGCATTTAAAACAGAGGCTAATTGTGAACTCATCACTGGCTTTAATCCCCCTGCCCTTACCATGCTTGGCACTATTTGAATGAGCAGCCTGGCTATGTGGATTACCGCAACGGATGCATGGCAGCTTTCTGATTGCTGCGAGTCTTTTGGGGTTGCGCATTTAATTGCTCTTCTATGCCGTGGATCTGCTTATTCACCTTTCGAAGTTCAGCACCACACATCTCTTTAAACGCATAGCTTGAAAACAGATGATTGTAATTCATTAATCGGCTGCGGTTCTTTTCCAGAACTTCTAAATTCCGTTTTGCTTCTACGATGTCCATGACCACCACCAATAAGAAAAGAAAAACCCCACTCAAATCTCCAGAATTGAATGGGGTCTTATGTGCCGTAATACGTTCAGCAAAATGCCACCGAAGTGGCGAGGGTTTACTCATCCAGCCATTTGCCACACTTACGACACTCAACCTGAACGAAAATATCAGACTCATAATCGTAGTGATGGAAGCAGAATAGGCGTTTTAGGAATTGGAGCATGCGGATCTCCTGAATCTGGGTGGTGGCATTAATTTAAAAACCACTAGAAATTAATAGGAACCGCCATTGGTGCCCTGATCTTGCTTACACCAACATTTCTCAGGGCATTAAAAAAGCCCACCTTTAGATGAGCTCCTTAATTCAATGTTTTGGATGTCGTATATATGCTTCAACTTGATCCGTAGCATCCCACAACTTCAAATCACCAGAAATCCAAAATCGATATGTAACATTGTCGATAATATAAGGCTGTCTGCGATACTCCGAAGTCTTACTATCTTCAACTTCACTAGCATTAAAAAACTGCTTGTCAAACCCAACTACTTCTTGACCCGCTAGATCACCGCCAATACAAATATTCATGCTACTGCCTACTTTCACTGGGCCCGACTATAACACAAATAAAAAAGCCCACCATTTGGCGAGCTTTTAAATCAATCTAGTGCTTTAACGTACACTTCGATCACTATAACAGAAATATACCAATATACACCCTGACTTTCAAGCCCCAATTATGCGACTTCTAAGCTGATACTTGGTCGCCAGTCGAACCATACCCAACATCTTGTCTCTCGCTACTGAAAACTCAGATATACCAAGCTGTTTAGCAATGGTCGCCTCCGACTTAAATTCCACATAGAACATAATGACAATCTTGAGCCATTTCTGAACTTTTGAATTTTCATTCTTCATTAGAGTAGTCAGCATGTCGCCTACAGCATCAGCATGTGTATCATTAATCTTACATCGTGGTGCTACACGTTCCCGCCTATCAACGCACACCCCATTAACCGTATCGATTAAATGCCCTAAAATACTTGATGCACCCAAACACACATAATTTTCATCAATCAATAACCATGATCCATATTGTTCTAAATGCCATTCAATAGGCTGTTCTGCCCAATTAATAGCTACCGAAAAATGTTTTCTATCAACCATCGCATTCATCCTAAATCCCCTACCATCTTCTCTATCTGCTGGATCGCGTGACCTGACTTCACTTGATCCGTACTAAACCGTATTACCTGAAAACCCATCATCGTTGCTGCGTTATACTTTTCCATGTCGCCGATATACCCCTTACCCCTTGTATGCCTGCCACCACTCCAGATCCCACCTTCCACTTCGACCAATATCTTTTTACCCACTAAGTGAAAATCAGCTCTCCACTTTCGCTTTGGGTGAAACTCGAATTCCTGCTCAAAATTAATTTTTAAAGTCTTTAACTCTCTGGCCAGCTTCGCTTCAAACTCATTTGGTATTTTTACCCCTTTCACCTTAGGGCGTGTGGAGCGCCCTTTCGACCTAGTGGCTTTCACCATTTTTTTGTATTCAGAAATTGAGTAGCTGGTCATGTATCCCCCATACCCTGCACTCCAAATAACTGTTTTGCCTTAGGTGTGAGAAAATAACGATATTCATCATTACCACCACCCACAAACCCAATAAGGCCAATTTGCACCAAAGTTTTTAAATAGCGTTGCACCGATCTGATTGTCATGTATGGCAACGCTTGATCTTGAATCTCCTTGGTTGTGGCGATTGGTGTGTTTTTAATAACAAGTAAAACATCAATGCCACGATTTAATGAGGCCGCTTTGTTGTGCTGATACGTTCTTTCGTTCACGCTTTACCACCTTGAATCACCTTAAACTCAACTACCCACACCCATGGGTTTACAGTCCAAGAATCCATACCGTTAATTGATTCCCATAACTGCATAAATTTAGGTTTTTTGCAGTCACGTAAGATTGGTGAACCAACACCTTCTTTTAAGCAGTCTGATTCAGAAATGTCTTGAAGTTGCTCAACACGGATCTTGGTAATTTCCAGCACGATTCGGCATGCTGACCGAGGCATGTGAATTGAAGGTTTCCATTTAAGACCAAATTCTTTTCGCATTTCATCCCCATAGCTTCCTTTTGGGCAATCAGCTGCATACGCGAAACGCTGAAGTTTGCCTTCCGAGTCTCGATGCTCCACTCCAGTACCGCTTAAATCCATAAAGGTTTCACGTACCCACAAACGATCACCAACACGGAACTCAGTAAATGGGGTTTTGTAAGTCGCATGACCTAACCACCCACTATTGCAGCTCTTAAAGCCTTTTGGCTTGTTATAACAGCGTAAAATTGCATGACGTGCATCGGTATCAGTCGTTGATTCACCGCGGTAAAAGCGTTCGACATCGTCTGGCTGGCGACGCATGATTCGACGAGTCTGGGTCTTACGACCTTCCAAAATTGCGTTGACCATTACAGCATTGAATAAAATTGGACGTTCCTTCACACCCCACCCCCTACACGCTGATCTATCCAATTGCATTCCACTACGGTCAGGCTGCCCTGCTGAAAACGAGACCAAAGACGATCACCTAAATCCTTCTGCAGTTCTTCCAGGGTTAGATTCGAAATCAGCATAGTTGGCTTCATGCGGTCATAACGTGCATATAAAACTTTGTGGACCAACTCACGGCGTTTATCACGGTCATGTAATCCGTATTCATCCAGGATCAACAGGTCATACTGAGTGAAGTCATAAATTACAGATTTCTCGGTAGCGTCCGGCTGCTCCCATGCATTCATGATTCGCTGCGCCATGTCCTCACTGGTGATGTAACGCGCATACTTGCCCTTGTTGAGCAATGTCCGAGCCGTAGCACAGCTCAGATGAGTTTTACCGGTACCAGTAGGCCCTACCATCACAAAATTATTCTTGTGGCCATTGATCATGTTCTTCGCAAATGAAACCACTTGGTTCAATGCATTCTGTTGTCCAGCATGTTTAACATCGTAGTTTTTAAAACCTGACCCAGCATGACGTTCTGGAAGCATTGCCCCTGCAAAGTGTTTTTCACGTACGGCACGATCAATTTCAGCTTGTGCATTTCGCTTTTGTTCATCAAGAAACTCTACGGCGCACTGTGGGCATTTGTGGTATGGACCAGCTTGAACCATTGCAGTTTGGTGTTTATTACAAAACTCATGGACTTGCTTCAAACCAAATGAAAACGGTGATATTGCGTTCATACAAAGTCCTCCGGGATGTGGACTGGTGAATTCACTGGTGCATGTTGCTGTACCGGTTGATTGTTCCAGGCAGTGTTCACATCCAGATTAGAATTTTGTTTTTCAGAACGTGAGTAACCAGAAGACTGTTTGTTTTTGCGCTCAGCTTTTTCGAGAGACCTTTCGAATTCCTGAAATATCCACTGTGCAAACTTGCGAAGTTTTTGGTTATCAGAGATCTGGTGATTTTTCTCGTGATGTGCGTTGAAGTTTCCAAGATGGAATTGAAAATCTTCCATGCCGAGAATTTCAGAAACGCGGTGAGAATATTTTGTGGTTCTCAAAGCGATTGCCAGTTGCTCAAGATTTGGGTTCCAGTCCTGATTTTGAGTTTCAGCTTGCGCGTTAGGGTGTGTGTTTATATCTGTAGTATTCTCTGTTGTATTCTCTGTAGGAACGAATTGCGCTTTTGTTTGCTCCCGAACTGCGCTTTCGTCAGTTGGGGAACTAACACTTTGTGAGTTCGCCAAAATCATCTCTGTAAGCCACTCATCAAAGCGTTCTTCATTAAATTTGAAGTACAAACGATGGTCTAGACGCTTGTACGTTTCCGAGATTAAACCCAGGGCAACGAGTTTCTTTCGAGCATTTGCTTGCTCGCGATAAGACAGCCCTGTCTCTTCTTCAATCTGCTCAGAAGTCTTATAAACGCCCAGGGGGTTATCAGTCTTATCAGACCAGAAAACCATTTGGCCAAGAAAGATTCCAGCCTTCACACAGCCGATGTATTTGCCCAGTTTAGGGAAATAGGCAATGGGTTGACCTGTGCCACGTAGTGACAGAATATGGCTCACTGCACACCCCTTGTTTCATTGATCTGTATAAAACGGCCAAACATTAAAATTAGTTCGGCACGTAACAGGCTTGCGATAATCTCAGATGCATACCAGGCTGAGATCCGGTGCTCATTGATAAGCATTTCAATAAATTCGTCACGTGTGACAGCAGCATTGGCCTCGTCGCGGTTAATCTTGCGGAGATTGGCTTTACGGATATCCAATAAACCGTTTAGTGTTCTCAGTGCCGGCTCATACCAGCCTTGAATGCCTTGTAAGTGTTTATGCTGCGGCACTATTTTCAATCTCTTGTTCTGCACCACTTCATGTGCTAAATTTGATTTCATATTCATTGGTTCCAATAATTAATGAATTGAAAAGCCTGATCTTGACCATCAGGCTTTTTCTTTTTGTGCATTTGATGTGTAGCGCTTCATTTGTTTGAATGCTGCCTGATCGGCAGCTGTGGCAAACTCAATAATCCGCTGGAAGATGCTGTGAATTTCTTCATATTCTTGCGGTGTGATTACGCCATCTTCGTAAGCTTCATATACCTTCTGATTCGCCTGCCCATTGCAGATATTTCCCTGCATCATCGCTTCAATCACCGATAACTCATGATGTTTACTGCCATCGCAACCAGTAGGAATCAGAGCCAATCCCAACTGATGCGCCCATGCACGCAAAACAACCGGATTACCAGTGAAGGAAAGCATCATTTCGAATTTTTTCAGGCTTGGCAGATAGTCCATATTTGGATTTGCATAGTTCAAAACAGTCTTATGTGAATCACCCAAAACATCAGCAATTTGCTTAGGATCGATGCCCGGCGTTTGGTGGATCATCTTGTACATTGCACTTTGTGCTTCTTTACTGAATTCCATGTGTGAATCCCTTTGTTTATTCACGTTTATTAAAAATAATTACTGATTGATAATTGGTTTAAGCAGTTAGTGATAAGGCTTGATTCCTGATGTAGTTAAAATCCGCCTCTGGGCACAGTAAATCGCACTTAACAGCACCATTGCTTTCCTTATCGATTCTTATTGCTAATAAAGCACTGCACTTGCTATTGCCGTACATGATTTGATGCAAGTACCCGATTGAGGTTTGGCATCGTTTTGCAAATGCTTTTCTTTCGGTTGGGGGTAATCGATTAAGAAAGCTCTTTAGTTCAGCTGTATGAGCAGAAGACATCTTAAATCTCCTAATTACTAATATTTAGTAAATACTAATTTTTATTACTTAATAAGTCAATCGAGATTTAGTGTTTGCGAATTTACTTTTTACTAAAAACTATATGAAATATCACTATGGACATAATTTCTTTAAGACGCGCCAATCTGCGCCAGGCTATTGATGCCAAATTAAAATCTGAGGGATTTTCTTCGGATGCTGCGTTTTGTGAGCATTACGACCTTAATCCAAGTCATATATCTCAACTTGTGAAAGGTCATGGGAGTTTTGGTGAACGCGCAGCTCGAAACTTAGAGAGAAAGGTTGGGTGGGAAGTTGGAACCCTAGATCAACAACCTGCCAAAAATTTATTTGGGGGCGAAAGCTTGGCGAACGTCCCAAGAGTTAAAGCACGTATGGCCCCTGTTCTGTCTTGGGTTCAAGCTGGAACTATGACTAATGTCGAAGCTGTCGATATGTCACAGGTGGAAGAGTGGCTACCCATCCCGGATGGTGATTGTGAGAAATGCTTTTACCTGAAAGTTCAGGGCTTGAGTAATTACCCGGAGTTTCACGAAGGTGATTACATCCTTGTTGATCCGACACTACCGTTTTGCGATATGAACTCAGGTGACATTGTTGTTGTTAGGAAATTCGATGATGCGACTTTCAAGCGCCTGGTGATTGAGCCAGATGGCACTAAATACCTACAAGCTATCAACCCTGAATTTAAGCCAAATATTATCCCGCTTGATCAAGATTGTGAATTTGTTGGCGAGGTAGTGGATTGTATTCGCTATGTTTATCGAGCTAAGAAGAAGCCGCGCAAGATTTAAATAATAAAAGCCGCTATATGCGGCTTGGGTTTAATGTATGGATTTTGAAAGAGGGGTAAATGCGAAATTCAATTATAGATTTAGAGAGAGCCAAGCTTCTCATAGCGGCGAAAAAGATATTCACTGATGATGTAATAATGCAAACAACTGGCTCTCAGCATCAGTATTCTAGGTTTTCTTCCCCTGTATATGATGAGCGAGGCGATAATATACCAGGACTAAGCCTTAGGCTTGAGACTAATCGAACCCAAGGCTACATGAAGCATACCCTGGGGCTTTTGTTGCGCGAAGGATCGGCCACAAATCCAATAATCGACCTGTGTATTTACCCCAATACAACTCGCTCACATGTGGATAGAGCTACACGAACAAAGATATATGGCTCTCACTTACATATTTTAAATAACGTTTCGCAGTTGGATTTGGATTATAATAGTACGACTTGGCCGGACTATTTTGCGATGTTTGCTCATGAAGCAAATATAGAATTTAGCTCCTCAAGAATAATTGGCCCATTTGAAGGAGAGTTGCTATGAAATTATCAAATTTAATAGTTGATTCATTTATACAAAAATTTTCTGAGCAGGAAAATTTTTGCGCCTTCTCTTTGCCTTTTATTTTTAAAAATGGCTCTCCTGCAATCTTAAACGCCTTCCGTCACCCCAATGGAACTATTGAGCTTACTGACAATGGCTTAAATATTCAGGCTTTTGATGACTCCATTGGTATTGCTGGCTTTAATGTTGTTGAAAAGGCTCGTGAGTTTACATCTAACTTTCCAAATATCCATATACTTGACCAGGCGCTTACAGCCACTACCACCGAGGAAGACTTAACTTTTGACTTACTTGATTACAGCGATGTAATTAGGATGATGATCGAGTTTCAGCCTAAGCCAAAATCTGACCATGTTACTAAAATTTTAGATCAGTTACGCATCGTTTTGGAGAAAAGATTCGACAATCTAGAAGTAAGCCCGGAAGTACAAGGAAGATCTGGTGGTAAGTATAAGTTTAATTTTGGCTCCAACAATCATATGATTGATTTTGCAAAGGTAGATAAGCGCAGGACAAATGACCTACTTCGCAAATATGTTGATACTCAGAACCATAATAGTGACCTGGATTTTATGGTTATTCTTGATGATCTCGAAAACGATAAATATAAATCAGAACAAGTTGTCCTTGCTGACTTTGCATTAGTTAAACCACTCAGCCAAATGCTTCATGCTTGACTCTTAAGCAGGTTTCAAACCTGACCCACCCCAGCGGTGGGTTTTCTTTTGCCTATTAAAACACACTATTTAGCCAACACTAAATAAAAATTAGTAAATACTATTGACTTAATATTTAGTAAATACTAAATTACATCTCGTAGACATTAAAAAAGCACTCAAGACTTCGAACCCTTTGAGTGCTTTACTTACAGCGAGATTGATTATGAACAAAACCTTAACCCCTTTCAATAGCCTCAAGGTAACACTTGTTGCCGGTGCCGTAACAATTGGTGCTTTAACATTCGCTTATAAGCTGGAGGCGGCCAGCACTCCTGCTCTGCATAACTCTATTCCGGAGTTCTCGGCAGTAGCTGCTATGGATCTATCTGGTGAAAACACAGGTACTGCTGTTATTCGCCTGGATGACTTCACACTCGACGTGAGTTTTGACTTTGAAACGGTTGAAGACAGCTACGGCGTACCAGGTAGTGAATTCTATGCGGTTGAAATCACCCAGTTATCTATTGACCACATTACCGACAAATACGGCAATACTTTTCCTGACTTCACTGATCAAAACGACCATCGCAATATCAACTTATTGCTCTCCACTTTTATTGAAAAAAATAACCTGGTGGAGGCGTAATCATGATTCTTAAATCCGCTGATCAAATTTTTGAAGCGCTTTTGAATGGCCAGCTAGTTTACTGGTGTGAATACGGCTCTGATGACTGGTCACCTCTTAATGATCAGGCTCAGGTTAATTTTGCTGATCTTTACACCGGTTTCCTGCAATTCAAAGCAGATGAGCTACCTGTCATTCCAATGCCAATAAAGTTTAGCTCCACTCACCGTTATTTCTCTGAATACATCAAGACCTTTGAAGGCCTTGAAATTTATCGAGTGGGTAAAACCCGTGCGAGCTATTTTGCCCTACGTGTCAAAAGCTCCGGGACTATTGCCGACTATCTATGTAACACGATTATCTACTGCATACAGCCTGATGGCTCGCTGAAGAAAATGGATAAATCAGTTACGCCGCAATGGATTTTAGATGGGCTGGAAAATGCACGTGTTGCTATGCGTAAAAACAGACGTCATCAGGTTTTGGAAAGTACCGGCTTCTTTGCATCGGAAGACTATAAGAGCTTTAAGCGTAAAAACCGTTCTGCAGGAGTACGTTGAGATGGCGATTAATATTATTCCAGCGGATCAGCCGCTACTTGTCCAAGCCATCATTGTTTATCTGTATGCAGATCCAGGCTTGGGTAAAACTTCTATTGGCTTTACCGGTGAAAAAGCTATTTCATTCGACTTCGACAAAGGCTCTCACCGTACTGGTGAATTGCGTCGCGGTGCTGTGGTTCAGGTCAATCAATGGGCCGATGTAGCTAATCTGACTATGCAGGATCTGGAACCATTCAAAACCATTGTGATTGATACCGTGGGCGCAATGCTTGAAAGCATCAAGACTCATCTGATGCTGAATGCGACCAATAAACAGAAAGATGGCTCTTTGAAACTCAAAGCCCAGGGCTTGGCCAACAATATCTTTAAACAGTATGTGAATACGCTGATTGCTTCAGGTAAAGACGTAGTTTTCATTGCCCATGCTTCAGAAGATCAAAATGGTGACCAGGTAATTTACCGACCAGATCTGGGTGGTAAGAACCGTAATGAGCTATATCGCATTGCAGACGTAATGGGCTACCTAACCACTGTGCAAACAGGTGAAGGTAAACATGAGCGGGTTATCAGCTTTAGGCCTTGCCCTACTCACCATGCCAAAAATGCAGGTGGTTTAGGTGGTGAAACTGGCGAAGTTTGGGTACCAGATCTAAAGACTAATCCTACGTTTTTAGCTGATCTCATTAAGCAGGCTAAAGATCATATCAATACCCTAACACCCGACCAGCTGGCCGCAATCAAGGCTCAGGAAGATTTAGAAAACTGGGTACAAAGCTGTGCTGAAGCCCAGTATGCCAGTGATTTAAATCAGCTCACTCAGTCTCTTGAAGATACTCACCTGTATTACAAAAACATGCGGGCTGAACTGGTTCGCCGCGCTTTAGAAATGAAATGCACATTCGATAAACAGCGCAATGCCTGGGTGGATCCACCAGAGTTCAACGGGATATCTGACGAGCAGCTTGCCGCTCTACAGGAATTCATCGATACCTGTGGTCTTGATACAAAAACAGTGTGTGAGCACTTGGGGCTTGATGCTCTCAATCAAATAGAAGCCAGCAAACTGACAGCGGTTAAACAAGAAATTGAACAAATAGCAAAGGAAATGGTGAGCGCATGAAAGCAGTAATTTTGGACACGGAAACTCACACGATTAATGGTTTCCCTATTGAAATCGCATACGCGCCTTGCATGTTTAATGATGGTGTCTTGTTCTTTAAAAGCGACATTGTAATTGATCACTTTTTCTCATGCCCTGAGCCAATCAGCTACGGTGCAATGGCAACTCACCATATTTTGGAATCTGACATTGCTGGGAAGCCAAGCTATGAAACATTCCGGTTACCTGATTCAGTAGATTGCCTGATTGGCCACAACATCAATTACGACATTGAAGCCATCCGTAAATGTGGTACTGCGGTTCCTGAAAAATCGATCTGTACTTTGGCTTTGGCTCGTTTTGCATGGCCAGAACTGGAAACCCACACACTGAGCGCCCTGTTCTACTTTGTGAGCACAGATAAGGTTAAAGCGCGTGATTACCTGCGTAATGCTCACAGTGCGAAGTATGACATCTGGTTCACATACATCATCCTGAAAAACATCTGTTTAAAGTTAGGAATTAAAGACATGAATTCATTGCATGTCCTATCCGAACAGGTACGCACTCCGATTGTAATGCCTTACGGCAAGCATAAAGGCACTCCATTAAAAGAGATTCCAAAGGACTATGTGAAATGGATGCTGACCACCGATATTGACCCTTATCTGCGTAAAGCATTGGAGGGAGCGGCATGATTTTCAGAATTAAAAAGAAACATGAAGTTGGCTTCAAGTTATGGTTGGAAAAGTTGGGTTATGTGAAAAAAGAACTTGCGGATGGTAGCTCAACATTTGCGGGGAAAGGCACACGCAAGACATTGAGCTATGTGTTTTTAAAGAATGATTTAACAGGCAATGCAGCATGCCAGGCGCTATTTGATGAGTATGAAATGCACCTCCGCTGCCCTGCTTATTTAGAAGTGAAGGTGGCGTGATGGAAGTAAAAGAAATTCGCACTCACCATATCCCTGCACAAAATGGCGTAGATGCGATCGATGTTTTTATTGCGTGGTACGGAGAGCAAGCATTTCAGGTAACTATCCGATGTTGGGATTGCGCTTGGACTGGGTATCGCGGAAGTTGTGGGTACGATCGCATAGAAGATTATTTTGTCGATGTTTGGTATGGGCGTGGTTATCTAGAACATTTGGTTAATGTTTTTAAAGCAACTTCAAGAAATACAACGCAGCGTGAAGAGAAATGGCTTTTTAAGGTAATTCAAAATGTGTGTAAGCATTTTAAAGAGTTAAAGGTGGCGTGATGGATATTAAAAATACAATTATTAGTGCGGAAGTTGTTATCGAATCACTAATAACCTTACTCAAAAATGAAGATGTGGATATATCTTCAATCCAATTCAGTGTTGGTGATAAGGAAAAAGGTATCGAAAGCGAAAATATGAGCTTTGAAAGCTTAATCCACCTAACTTTAAGTTGGTTGAGTGAAGCCAAAGCCCGAGTGGTGCCGGAGTGGATTAGCGTTAACGATAAGCTACCACCCGCAAATATATTAGTGCTTGGCATGTCGCAAACTCGCAGCAATTTATTCAATATCTACAACGTGATGGCTTTAGATGAATTTGAAGAAGCTGATGTAACGTATTGGATGCACTTGCCGGAAGCACCCACCGGATCTGACTCATGATTAAAACTAGAGAAATCACTCTCAATTTGTACATTTAACGGAGATAACGAATGGCTTTACGTACTTATTCAAATATTTCTGAAGATGAAAAAAACGTAATTTTAGAAAGGTTTTTAAATGCGCATGAAGACCAACTTTTTCCCCAGGAAATTGTGGCTCTATATCTTCAGTGTTCCCCTTGGACCCTAGCAAAGATGCGTTGTGAAGATCGATCACTTCCTTTTTCTAAGATTGGCCAGCGTATTGCCTACAAGAAAAAAGATGTGATGGCCTATCTTGAATCTAAAACGATGACAAATACGGCTCAATATTAATGCTAAGGCGGGTTATCCCGCCTTTTTTAATTCTTCCAAACGACTATTCCACACATTTTCATAGTTAAAACAGTCTAATTTTTGCTGGTAAACAGCTTCAATCATATTCATACAAACACGCAGCTCCTCCAATGGAATCTGTACATAACCGCCAGTAACATCGACCCTTGGTTTGACTGTGTGATTCAGCAGTCTTTTGGTCACATAAATATTGAACTTTAATAGATTGCACAGAGTTGCAAAGGTTCTGCGGAAATCATGGGTCGAAACATAAAAGCCAACCTGATCACCTATTTCTTTTAATGTACGATCTATAGTTGTTGCATGCACATTCCATGATGTGGGTAACTTTGTCGCTGGAAACACCCAGTCATTTTCTTTAAGAAGATAGCGCGCTTTAAGTATTGAGATAAGATGATCGCCAATCGGGAGTAAATGACGTTTACCATTTTTGGTGTCATTAAATGCGACGGTACCATTTTCTAGATCCACCTTATCCCAACTCAAACTACATGCTTCTACACGACGGCATCCGGTATACATCACAAATAAAATAATATCTCGGTGTGTATTACTTCTGGCAGTGCTCTCTAAATTTAACTCATTAAAATAGTGAAGTACCGCCTGATAATATTTAAAGATTACATCTTTATTTAGATAGCGCTCTCTTGGTGCGATCTTATTCCATCCAATAGTGACAGAGATAACATCAACAGGATTTGACTTAAGGATTGGCTTGTCGTCTGTTGAATACAGTACGTGCATGTACCTCCATAAAGTTCCAACTAGAGAAACTGCCCCATTTGCACTGGATGGGCTTACTTCGGTTGCGTCTAAAAACTTATTCAGTAGTTCATCTTTGGTAATTTCAAAAATTTTACGATTGCGCCAACCGACCAAGTAAAGATCAATGTATTTGTTATATTGCCTAACTGTTTTGGGCTTAAATGTATTTCTATTAAGGTAAATATTAAGAGCGTCACCCACAGTGATATTTAGCGGATTGAAATCATTTTGGTTTGTACTCCCTTTTTTAGAGACATATTGGCCACTATAAATTTGTGCCAAAATTAGCTGAGCCTTTTTTCTAGCCCCAGCTACAGAAATAGTATCTGTTGTGCCAAGCACTACCCTGTACAGTTTATTGTTATGCTTTTTATCAACTACAAAAGTTTTGCTATTAGGTGTTACTCGTACACCAAAGCCTGTAAGTTCTGAGTCTCGAAAAATTTTCTGGCCTTTTTCAACGAACTCCAATTCATCGACATATTGCTTATTAATTTTTTGGCTCATAGAATTAATGTTCACTAAGAAAAAGGTAATTAGATAAGTTTTTTAGAAAGTATACAAATCGTATACAACGGGAATTTTCATCTATTTTATCGAAGATTTTTTGATTTTAAGTTATTGTTTTTACTTATTATATTAATTTATGTAATTCTATAATAGTGTTATAGAAAAAATAGAATCCTCCTAGTCTGGCGCTGATGGCAATCGCTTGCATTATATTAAATATCCATTTATTTTCAATAACTTAAATACTTTCATTGTTACATCATATTGCATTCATTTTGACTTCATTGCATTTCAACAGTCTACAAAATTTATTTTTTGTAGACTGCTTATTTAATTTACTGATTTATAGGCTGGAATTTTAGCACAATACAGTTGTCATGCTTGACGACAAACCTATTAGTAAGCGTCCGCTGAACCCCACTTTTTCTAACTCATTAATACCGCGATAGTGTCCACTTAAATTTAAGTGGACACCTATTTATGGATTTAA
>NZ_JAMXXZ010000007.1:0-131138 GCF_024129285.1 Acinetobacter sp. S4397-1 | reverse complement strand
AGATTTGAAGATTTGAAGATTTGAAGATTTGAAGATTTGAAGATTTGAAGATTTGAAGATTTGAAGATTTGAAGATTTGAAGATTTGAAGATTTGAAGAAGAATAGAATACTGAGAGTATAAAATGCAAAAAGAAGATAAAGCTTAAGCTTGATCTTCTTTTTGGCCATACATCCACGTTGCTGCGATATAAATACAAAAGCCTGCAACCATTAAGATACTTGTAGTCATGTTCAAGGTCTCCTTTTAATGCGCTCATTATGAGTCAGATATATGACAGTTATATGACAAAAATGAAATATTCGATAAATTATATTAATTTATAAAAATCAATAATTTATGACAAAATAATTTATTTATATAAAAATAAAGCTGTAATATAAGTTTAAATATAGGCAATTTTTTTCATCATTTATGACAGTTCAGAGAGACTTTCACAGCGAGCAATTGCTCAAACTATAAACTTTCAGCCAATGTCCCCGCAAAATGCCCACAACCTGATCCTTTTGTCTTATAATTTAGCCCGCTAGCTATCAGCCCGCTCAAGAGATATTTGTATGACAACTATTATCAAGCAAGATGACCTGATCACATCCGTAAAAGATGCGCTTCAGTTCATTTCTTACTATCATCCACAAGACTTCATCCAAGCGATGAGCCGTGCGTACGACCGTGAAGAGAACAAGGCTGCGAAAGATGCAATCGCGCAAATTCTAATCAACTCACGCATGTGTGCAGAAGGCCATCGCCCGATCTGCCAGGATACTGGTATCGTCAACGTATTTGTTGAAGTGGGCATGGATGTTAAATTTGATTTAACCATGAGCCTGGATGATGCAATTAATGAAGGTGTACGCCAAGGTTATCTAGAAAACTCAAACGTACTGCGTGCTTCTGTATTGGCAGACCCTGCATTTGGTCGAAAGAACACCAAAGACAATACACCTGCTGTGATCTATCACAAACTTGTTCCAGGCAACAAAGTGGATATTACGGTTGCTGCAAAAGGTGGCGGTTCAGAAAACAAATCTAAACTGGCAATGTTAAACCCGTCTGATTCAATCGTGGACTGGGTACTGAAAACCGTCCCAACTATGGGTGCCGGCTGGTGTCCTCCTGGTATGCTCGGTATCGGTATTGGGGGTACTGCGGAAAAAGCCATGATGCTGGCCAAAGAAGCATTGATGGAAGAAATCAACATGGACGAATTGCTTCGTCGTGGTCCACAAAACAAACTGGAAGAACTTCGGATCGAAATCTTCGAGAAAGTCAATGCACTTGGTATTGGCGCTCAAGGTCTGGGCGGTTTAACCACAGTGCTGGATATTAAAATCAAAGATTACCCATGTCATGCGGCGGGTAAACCGGTTGGTATGATTCCGAACTGTGCAGCAACCCGTCACGCACATTTCACCCTGGATGGTTCAGGTGTAGCACATATTCAGGCGCCTAGCCTTGAAGATTATCCATCTGTGACTTGGGATTCGTCTTCTTCTAAGCGTGTTGACCTTGACAACATCACTCAGGAAGAAATGAATTCTTGGAAACCAGGGGATACCCTGCTTCTTAACGGTACCATCTATACTGGCCGTGATGCAGCCCATAAACGTATGGTAGACATGCTGAACAATGGTGAAGAGCTTCCTGTAGATCTGAAAGGCAAGTTCATCTATTACGTAGGCCCAGTCGATCCAGTCGGTGATGAAGTCGTTGGCCCTGCTGGTCCTACTACTGCAACACGTATGGACAAATTTACGCGTCAAGTTCTTGAAGCGACTGGCATGTTTGGCATGATCGGTAAAGCGGACCGTGGTCCTGCTGCTGTTGAAGCCATCAAAGACAACAAAGCGACTTACTTAATGGCTGTTGGTGGTGCTGCGTACTTGGTGTCTAAAGCGATCCGTGAAGCGGAAGTTGTTGCTTTTGCAGACCTGGGTATGGAAGCGATCTACAAATTTGTAGTGAAAGATATGCCGGTTTCTGTGGCTGTGGACGTAAACGGTACCTCTGTACACGCCACTGCTCCAAAAATCTGGCAGGCGAAAATTGGTAAGATTCCAGTAGTTGATGCTGCTGAGGGCTAATTTAAGCTATAAAAAAAAGCACCCATCTGGGTGCTTTTTTTATGAACTGATGGTATTACCAGCTACGTGGATCCCAAAGTTTAAAAGGTGCAATCAGCTGTACATCAGTTGCAGGATCATATTTAGGCATCTGAATTTTTTGGGCCTTTTTACGCACCTTGCCAGTTTTCTGGTCTTGGGCAACAAAATTAAAGCTATGTGATTTGAGCTGGGTAAATGCAATTTCATTGAGCCCTACATTGTGCGGCATGAGCATCAAAGGCCCAGACATACTGCGGCGCGTATTAAAATTTTCTTCATCATATTTAATAAAATAGGACTGTCCCGCTTCAACACTGAAATCCAGATACTTGGGTTTCTGAAAATGTAAAGCGCCTAAAGGTCGGCTGCTACTCAGACGATAACTACCCGCCGGAAGCTCTACCCAGTAATAATGGTTGTGCAATAAACTTGGAATATGCTGCTGGTTAATAAACAGACTGGTTGCCACAATTTCCTGGCGGTTCCAGTTGGAATCTGGACGATATAAATATACGATCGCTGCATCAGCATGCTGTGGTTGAACGGTCTGGAAAGCTTGTCCCTGTTTCTGGTTAACCCAGCCGCCAATGCTCATCATACCCATACGATGCTGTTCGATAAAACCCGGCTTTTTTTCAAGATCAATATTTTTTAAAGTGCTGAGTGGCTGACTAGGCTCAACTAGGGCTTTTTTACCATGACACCCCATCAATACCAAACTGCTGATGAGTACTATTGCGACTCCACGCATGTTTATCCCTCACTGCGTTTTTCTTCTTCTTGCTTATGCAGGTGCCCTGCTTTTTTATTTTAGGCGTCCACGCCCAGATGTTGAGATTAACACTCGGGTTTAGAATTTGGAAATAAAAAACGTGCGAAAACACGAGGTTTTCGCACGTTTCTGACGAATAGCAATCAGGCAGACCGACTATTTACCACCTTTAAATCAATCTTGCTGACCGGCTCTTCCTGAGATTGGGGCTGGCGTTCCGCCCTGAATTCCGGTGCAGCCTCACCATTAATTACCGCCTCATTCACCACTACAGTGCCTACATCAGTGCGGCTTGGCAGATCATACATGGTTTCAAGGAGTGCGTTTTCCAGAATCGAACGCAGACCGCGCGCACCTGTATTTCGCTCAAGTGCTTTTTTCGCTATCCCCTGTAGGGCTGACTCTTCAAAGATCAGATCCACATCTTCCATCTCAAACAGGTGTTGATATTGACGGGTTAAGGCATTTTTTGGCTCTGTCAGAATCTGCATTAAGGCATCTTCATCCAGCTCATCCAGTGTTGCAATGACTGGCAGACGGCCAATAAATTCTGGGATCAGACCAAACTTCACCAGATCATTGGCTTCTACCTGACGGAACAGCTCCGACAGTTTTTTGGTTTCATCTTTATTACGCACTTCTGCAGTAAAACCGATACCACCTTTTTCCTGACGCTGCTGTACAATTTTCTCTAGACCCGAAAATGCACCACCACAGATAAACAGGATATTTGCAGTATCAATCTGAATGAATTCCTGCTGTGGATGCTTGCGTCCTCCTTGCGGCGGAATAGAAGCAACCGTACCCTCGATCATTTTCAGTAAAGCCTGCTGCACACCTTCACCCGATACATCACGGGTAATGGATGGGTTTTCAGATTTACGGGTAATCTTATCGATTTCATCGATATAGATGATCCCCTTTTGTGCCTTTTCCACATCATAATCGGCTTTTTGCAAAAGCTTTTGTACAATGTTTTCAACATCTTCGCCCACATAACCTGCTTCTGTGAGGGTCGTTGCATCTGCCATGGCAAAAGGCACATCTAGAAGACGGGCAAGGGTTTGTGCCAATAAGGTTTTACCTGAACCGGTTGGACCAACCAACAGGATATTACTCTTGGCAATTTCAATAGAGTCATCTGCTTTCTTACCATTGGTCTGTACTTTCAGACGTTTGTAATGGTTATACACTGCAACAGATAAGGTCTTTTTCGCCAGATCCTGACCAATGACATATTGATCGAGCGCTGCACGGATTTCATGCGGTTTCGGTAAAGGACGGTTCGCCCAGTCATTGGTTTCGACCTGCTGACTGGTTTGAACCAAATCTAAGCATACGTCCACACATTCATTACAAATGTATGCGTCCTCGCCTGCAATCAGCTTTCCGACTTCAGACTGCGTTTTACCGCAAAATGAACAATGCTTTTGTCCTTGAGGATGTTCGGACATATTTACTCCAATATCTCAATCTGTAAAACTTATGGACGTTTAGTAAGTACTTCATCCACAAGACCGTATTCTTTCGCTTGCTGAGCAGTCATAAAGTTGTCACGGTCAGTATCACGTGCCACTTTTTCATAGTCCTGACCACTATGCTCAGCCATTAAACGGTTTAAACGTTCTTTAATGAACAGAATTTCACGTGCATGAATTTCAATATCCGAAGCTTGTCCACGGAAACCACCCAAAGGCTGGTGAATCATGACACGCGCATTTTCAAGGCAATAACGCTTGCCTTTGGTTCCAGCATTCAACAGGAACGCACCCATTGAAGCGGCCTGTCCCATACAGTAAGTCACCACATCAGGTTTGATAAACTGCATGGTGTCATAAATGGCCATACCCGCAGTGACTGAACCACCTGGTGAGTTAATATACAGGTGAATATCCTTATCTGGGTTCTCAGCTTCTAAAAACAACATTTGTGCCACAATAAGATTGGCCATGTGGTCTTCAACTTCACCTGAGAGAAAAATAACCCGCTCACGTAAAAGACGTGAATAAATATCAAAAGAACGCTCGCCACGAGAGGATTGTTCTACCACCATTGGAACTAAAGCGTTTTCGATCATTGGAACATACATACGTTTATTTATTCCTAAATTTTTGTGACTTAATCCATAATCACAATATGAGGGATAATGACTGAAATTGCAAAATATTCGCTTGCAATTCCAAGATATTTTTTGCATTAGTTTTGTGAAAAACTGAATATCAGGTGAAATTACGCTATCAAAAAAAGGCGCATAAAGCGCCTTTTTATGACCAGCTAGGATTAGCCTTGTTGACGAGCTTGCTGCTCTTTCAATAAGTCTTCATAGCTTACAGTCGTATCAGTCACTTTAGCAGATGCCAGAATGTGATCCACTACCTGATCTTCAAGTACAACTGCTTCGATTTGAGCACGTTGCTGCTGGTCATTTTTGAAGTATTCGATGACTTCGTTTGGATCTTCATAAGAAGAAGCCATATCTTCGATATACGCATCTACACGCGCTTGATCTACTTCAATTTTCGCATCAGCCAGAACCTTGCTCACCAGTATGCCAAGTTTAACTGATTTTTCAGCTTGTTCTTTGAACAGGTCATCTGGAAGCATGCTTGAATCAAATGCTTTTGCACCTTGTGCACCAAACTGCTGCGTGAACTGCTGGATCATCTGCTGACGCTGACGATCAATTTCCTGAGCAATCATTGCAGCTGGAAGTTCAACTTCGTTTGCAGCTACTAGCGCATCAAAAGTCGCACCTTTCACTTGATTGCGTAGTCCATTTTTCACTTCACGTTCCATGTTTTTACGAACGTCAGCTTTTAATTTCTCTACGCCTTCTTCTGCAGAAACACCAAAGATTTCCAGGAATTCAGCATCAACTTCTGGAAGTTTTTGCTTTTCAACAAGTTTTACAGTGATTTTAAACTGAGCCTGTTTACCCGCAAGGTTTTCAGCCTGGTAGTCTTCAGGGAAAGTTACATCAATAACTTTCTCTTCGCCTTTCTTCATACCGATGATGCCATCTTCGAAGCCAGGGATCATACGGCCAGAACCCAATACCAGTTTAAAGTCTTCTGCAGAACCGCCTTCAAACTTCTCGCCGTCGATTGAACCTTCGAAATCAAAAGTCACCTGCATGTCTTTTTTCGCCATGCCTTTTGTTTCAGCCCAAGAAGCACGTTGTTTTTGCAGGTTTTCCAGCATAGTGTCAACGTCTTTGTCATTGACTTCAGACGCTTTACGTTCAACTTCCAGGCCTTCGAATTTCACTTCAACTTCTGGATAAACTTCAACAGTTGCTTCATATACTAAAGCATCATCTTTCATCTCAGTTTTTTCGATATTTGGCATACCAACAGCATTGATTTTTTCTTGCTGGATCGCTTCAAATACTGTATCACGAATAATGTCGTTTACAACTTCCTGATAGATACCTGCACCGTATTCACGACGAACCACGTTCACAGGCACTTTACCTGGACGGAAGCCGTTGATCTTCGCAGTTTTAGCAGTACGTTTTAAACGAGCTTCAAATTGCTCATTAATACGGCTCGTCGGTACAGAAACATTTAAACGACGGGCAACGCCCGAAACCGCTTCAGAAGTTACTTGCATGGCTTCCTCTATATATTTGGTAATAACAGGTTTATAAAAAAATGTGCCACATTATATGACAACCTTAAAGGATATACAAAAAATACGCTCTTTTTCTAATTTTTTTAATTTATCTTTCCTTGCCTCTCTTTTCTTCAAAGCGCTTTCTTCTTTTGTAACCTGCCTAAAGTTAATTATTTATTTTTATTGCAAATGATAAACATTCTTATTAATATTCTCTATCGAATTTGATACAAAACTCTACACTCTCTCAAACTGGAATTTTGGTTATGCATACTTTTACTCTTCGTCCTCTTGTTGGAGCCATTCTGGGAGTCACCGCAACTTCGATTGTTGCACAGACTACTCAGGAAGCTGCTCCAACAACTACACATCAGCTGTCAACAATTGTGGTTTCAGCATCTGGTTTTGAACAAGAGCTTAAGAATGCACCAGCATCCATTAGTGTAGTGACAAAAGAAGATATTGAAAAGAAAAATGCGACCAGTATTGCTGATTTATTAGCAGATGTTCCTGGTATCGATGTTCGTAATGGTGTGGGTAAAACCGGCGGCCTAAATGTCAGCATGCGTGGAATGGGAGCTGATGACACACTTATCTTAATTGATGGCCGTCGTCAAACTACATCGACTGATGTCACTCCAAATGGTTTTGGCGAAACATCAACAGGATTTATGCCACCACTTTCAGCGATTGAACGTATTGAAGTCATCCGTGGTCCAATGTCTACCCTATATGGTTCAGATGCCATGGGTGGTGTCATTAACATTATTACTAAAAAAGTTAGTGATGAATGGAATGGTAATGTCACTGTCAGTGGCAATGTGATGGAAAGCAAAGCCGAAGCGGATTCTTGGAAAACCAGTTTTTTACTCAATGGCCCTCTAATTAATGAAAAACTGGGATTGCAACTTCGTGGTTCATATTTAGATCGTCAAAAATCTGAACGAATTGTAGCTGGTGCAACAGGCCGTGATCCTCGTCCAAATGAAGCCGACAATTATGATGTAGGTGCTAAATTATCATTTGTCATGAATGACCGAAATTCGCTTTGGTTTGACGCCTTCCACTCTAGCCAAACTTATAATAATGAGGATAGCCGTTTAGGTGACCTGGATTGGGTAAAAAAACCAAATGAAGCGCCAGGCTACAAAGATGAATTAGAGTTCAATCGTACTCAGTTTGCAGTGGGTCATGATGGCGATTACGACTTTGGCCAATGGAAAACCTATATCAGTCATTCTGAAACCGAAACAAAAGGACGATCCTTACCTACTGGTGCTTTTTCAAAACAAGAAATTCTCGATCAATCTCCACTAATCGGCAGTCCTCGAGATTTAAACAACACAGATCTCATTGCAGATAGCCATATCATTTCAAGTTTAGGCAATCACAAACTTACCGTCGGTACACAATACAAAGAACAAACCATCGAAGATAATATTGCCCAACATATTACGGGTAAAAATGAATTTGACAGCAAATCGTGGGCTTTTTATGCTGAGGATGAATGGCGTATTCTTGACAGCCTCGGTTTTACTTTAGGTGGCCGCTATGAAGATCACTCAGGTTTTGGCGGGCACTTCAGTCCACGTGCTTATTTAGTTTGGAATGCGAATGACATTCTTACCATTAAAGGTGGTGTCAGCACTGGTTATAAAGTCCCTTCAGCAAAAGCTCTTGAAAATAATTTAATTGATCTTCGTGGACAAGGAAGAAATTGGACTTTTGGTAACCCAGATTTAAAACCAGAAGAATCGACCAACTATGAGCTAGGTTTTAACTTCCAGCCAAATGATCAAATTACATTCACAGCGACTGGTTTCTATAATGAAGTTGAAAATGCAATTGTAAATGTAGGCGCTCAGGATCATCCTCTTTGTACAACAGGCAAAACGTGTTCAACGAATATTAATGCTAATGAAGCTGAAGTCTATGGTGTAGAAAGCACACTACAATACAGCATCATTCCTGAATGGGATCTTAAAGCGGCTTATACTTATACAAAGAGCAAGATTACTGATAGTAATAAACCTGAAACTGAAGGTAATTATTACAACAACAATCCTCGTAATGCATTTAACTTAACTTCAACCTGGCATATTAATCCTGATTTTGATCTTTGGTTACAACATGAATATAAATCAAGTCGTATTCGCTCAACTTCTGTACCTACAGATGCTGAAGATTTAGCAATTTATAAGGCGTCTGGAAATAAACTTGCTGGCTACAATTTATTTAATTTAGGTACCAGTTATACAGTAAATGATCAGTTACGCTTGAATATGTCAGTAAATAACTTGTTAGATAAAGACTTTACTGAACACAAGAATGTAGAATATTTTGATGGAACTGCTACCCAAACCACTCAAAGTTATAAATATCTATCAGGATTAGATGGCACATATTTAGCCGGTCGTAACTACTGGTTATCTGTTTCATACGATTTCTGATATTTCTTACAAAAAAAACCCTGCTTAATGTAGGGTTTTTTTATAATTTTCAAAATTTTTCTTAAAACCAACGCAGATCTAAATAAGTATTATTATCAATTAAATTAAAAGAAACTATCAGATTTTTCAATTTTTATAAAATACATATACTTAACAACAAGTTGTTTATTTATTTCATTTACTTTTCTATTGGTCTGTTTTTTATTATCGTTAATACCAATCTTACAAAGATAGAAATGATAATAATAATTACTATCATCTTCAAACCCAAATCAAGATAAATTCTTTTACCATGACTTACATAAAAACACGCAAAAAGATCGTTTCCTCCGCGATTGCCTCTTCTTTGTCAATTGTAGCCGCGCAGGCAATGGCGGATGAAAATATCATCAAGCTTGAGACGATTCACCAGGAAGTGAAAGCTGAACAAGCGCCCAGCCTTAAAGTAGATCAATCTGCCAATAGCAAATTTGTTGCGCCTTTACTCGATACCCCTAAGTCAGTTTCGGTCATTTCAAAACAGTTAATCGAAGATACACAAGTCACTACCTTAAGCGATGCCTTGCGTACAGTTCCGGGGATTACCTTGGGTGCAGGTGAAGGGGGCAATCCGAATGGTGACCGTCCGTTTATCCGAGGTTATAACTCTGAAAGTTCGATGTATGTAGACGGCGTGCGTAATGCGACTTCTCAAAACCGTGAAATGTTTGCGGTAGAACAAGTTGAAGTGACCAAAGGTTCTGCTTCTGCCATGGGCGGTGCAGGCACCACTGGCGGTAGCATTAACATGATTTCTAAAACGGCCAAACCAGGTGATTTCCTAGAAGGCTCAGTTGCTGGCGGTACAGATAATTATCAACGTATTACTTTAGATGGTAATAAAGACTTTGGTAATGGTATTGCGGCACGTGTTGCCGTGATGGGACATCAGAATGAAAAAGCCGGTCAAAAAGACGGTGCTGAATATAAACGTGCAGGTATTGCGCCAAGTATTGTATTTGGTCTGGACACCCCTACCCGTGCTACTTTAAGTTATTACTACTTAAAGTCTGATGATACACCTGATTCAGGGGTTCCTTATAACAATCCATTTGCTGCAACGAGTGCAAATGCAGGATTAAATGGCAATGGTAAGCCTATTGATGTTCAACAAGGTCAATACTACGGTTGGAAAGATCGTGACTTCCAGAAACAGGAAAATCAGATTGGCACGCTTAAATTAGAACACGATCTAACGGATAATCTGACCATTTCCAATACGACTGTTTTTAATAAGTCAAAAAATGATTATCTATGGACAAATCCAGATGATTCTAAAGGTAATATTTATGACACAACAGGCGCATTAACTGGCGACGTTTGGGCACGTGTAAACTCACGTGTCGCCAATACTGAGACTTTTACCGATCAATTGGCTTTAATCGGTAAATTTAATACTGGCATGTTTAAACATAGTTTTAACTTGGGTGCCGAATATTCAGATCAGGAAACCGAGCGTACGCAATATATTATTGACGGTCTAAATACGACAGGTAGCGTACATAATGCGTGTACGCCTGACGATCTTAGTTCAGGCTGGTGTACTTCAGTTCAAAATCCTGATCGCGGTCCTTGGACCGGCTCAATAAGTACAGATGGTGCAGACCGATACAATACGCAAACCAAGTCGACTTCTGTGTACTTCCTGGACAGTATTGAATTGAATCCACAATGGCTGCTAGATTTGGGTCTACGCTGGGATGACTACGCGACTAAGCAAACCATGCTTGCAGGTCGTTTTAATGCCAATAATCCGGAAGGAACCATAGTTAAACTGAAAAATGATAAAGACTTTATCAACTATCAGGCTGGTTTAACGTTTAAGCCTGTAGAAAATGGTTCAATTTATGCCAGTTATGCAACTTCTACCAACCCGGTGGGTGTCGATGGTGGTGATGGTTCTGAAGGCATTACATCAGCAATTCAAAACTTAAACCCAGAAGAAGTCCGCACCATGGAGTTAGGGAGTAAATGGGATGTCTTGAATGACAAGCTTAATTTGACTGCAGCCATTTTCCGTACCGAAAAAACCAATACTCGCGCCCCAGTAGAAGATGGCACCACACGCAACATTGGTGAAACCCGGGTAGATGGTATTGAGCTTGGCTTAAATGGCAACATCACTGACAAATGGGCTGTTTCGGCAGGCTACACCTATTTAGACAGTGAAATTGTCGATGATGGCACCGCAACCAATGAGGGAAATCAAGTTCAAAACGTGGCAAAAAATTCAGCCACCTTGTGGACCACCTACCAAATATTACCCCAGCTAAGCTTGGGTGCTGGCGCAGTTGCGATGGATAAAGTCTATGGGAATGCCGCCAATACCAAGTGGGTTCCAGGCTATGTGCGTTACGATGCCATGGCACGTTATCACGTGAACCAGAATGTTGACTTACAATTGAATGTCAACAACCTGACCGACGAGCGTTATTTCACTAAAGCTTATGCCTCTCACTATGCAACCGAAGCAGAAGGCCGTAGTGCCGTGCTTTCTCTGAACTTCAAATACTAATTAAATCGGACTCGCATAGCTCTAGCATTGGGGCTATGCTCACTCAAACAAAATTATTCAGGTATTTTTCGTGCTGCATCATATTCCAAATGTATTGAGCAAAGAGCAGGTACAATATTTCCGCAAAGAAATGGCTCAAGTTGAATGGGTCAATGGCAAAGTGACTGCTGGCACACTGTCTGCTAGCGTCAAACAGAATCAGCAATTGCCTGAAGATCATCCCCTGACTCAGCACTTAAGTACGATTATTCTGGAAGCCTTGGGCCAGCATCCTTTATTTCTATCCGCTGCGATCCCGCTGGATATTATTCCTCCTCTGTTTAACCGCTATGAAAATAATGAAGCTTTCGGTTTCCATGTGGATAATTCGATCCGCCGTATTCGTGGCAGCAACGAGCGGCTTAGAACCGATTTATCCTGTACGGTTTTTTTAAGTGAGCCGGAAGAATATCAAGGTGGTGAACTGGTGGTCGAAGACACCTATGGCTATCATGAAGTCAAACTTCCCGCTGGCGATATGATTCTGTATCCGTCGACCAGCTTGCATGAAGTGACGCCGGTCACTTCTGGCTGCCGGGTTGCTTCATTCTTTTGGGTACAAAGCATGATTCGGGATGATGCAGAGCGCCATATGCTGTTTAATCTGGATCAGACAATTCAGAATTTAAGAATCGAGTTGGGTGATCAGCATGCTGAAGTGATGAAACTCACCAATCTGTATCATAACCTGATACGCAAATGGGCTGAGCTTTAGGCCCACCTGAGGCGAGTCCAGCAAGCTATAAAGCACCCTAGTCTTTTATTTTTCAAACTGATTCAGTAAAATATTAGCCAGACTGATAGAATCAAAGAAAAACCCACAACAATAAAAGCCGATAATAAAATATTTTTTCACCTTGAATGGTTTACAAGAAAATATTTATTAAGATACAACTAAAATCTATAAAAAAAGCAAAAAATTTTCGCCCTAACTGGATTAAACTCTGGAGTATAGGGTAATCATGCAGCAGTCCCGCAAATCCAGATGACGATATTCCAAAAATATTCTGGGCTTTTTTCCTGACGTTGATCTTCTGCATGAGCACGATTATAGACAAAATCTATGCCGTAGTTCCCGCGACCGCTTCATCCAAGAGCACGGTACGCCAGACTACAAAGGAGCTCTTTCATGATGTTGGCAGATCCAAGTAAAAAATATCGTCGCATGTATCAACGTGTCGATCTTCCAGACCGTCAATGGCCGAATAATGAAATCACCAAGGCCCCAATCTGGATGAGTACCGACCTGCGTGATGGTAACCAGGCGATCTTTGAGCCAATGAACATCGAGCAGAAGTTCAAAATGTTCCAGATGCTGGTAAAAATCGGTTTCAAACATATTGAAATTGGCTTCCCATCTGCATCGCAAATTGATTTCGATTTTACCCGCAAATTAATTGAAGAAAATCATATTCCGGACGATGTCTACATTGAGGTGTTGGTACAGGCACGTGATCATTTGATTCAGCGTACTTTTGAATCTTTGCAAGGTGCAAAACGTGCGATTGTGCATATCTATAACTCGAACTCGCCGACCTTCCGTCAAAAAGTCTTAAATGTTGATATTGCTGGGGCCAAGCAGCTTGCCATTAATGCTGCAACAAAAGTTAAAGAATACGCCGCCAAACAGCCTGAAACCGAGTTTGTTTTTCAGTACAGCCCTGAATGTTTTACAGCAACTGAATTGGAAGTGGCTAAAGATGTTTGTGATGCAGTGACTGAAATCTGGGAAGCTTCTCCGACCAATAAAGTGATCTTGAACTTGCCGGCAACAGTTGAAGTTTCAGGTCCTAACGTCTATGCCGACCAGGTAGAATGGATGCATCGCAATATCCAGCGTCGTGACGGCGTGATCATTTCTGTGCACTGCCACAATGACCGTGGTTGCGGTATTGCAGCTTCTGAATTGGCCATTATGGCCGGTGCTGATCGTGTGGAAGGCTGTGTCTTTGGAAATGGCGAACGTACCGGTAACGTCGATGTGGCTGCGATTGCTTTGAACATGTATACCCAAGGTGTTGCACCGAACTTGGATTTCTCCAACATTAACGAAATTATTGCCACCGTTGAAGAATGTACCGGTTTGCCTGTACACCCACGCCATCCTTATGCTGGTGATTTGGTCTTTACTGCTTTTTCCGGTTCGCATCAGGATGCGATCAAAAAAGGTTTTGAGTTCCAGAAAAACGAAGAAATCTGGGATATGCCATATTTGCCAATCGACCCGAAAGACTTGGGCCGTGACTACGATGCAGTGATCCGGGTTAACTCACAATCAGGGAAAGGCGGGATTGCCTATTTGTTAGAATCTAACTACAACGTGACCTTGCCACGCCGTTTACAGATTGAATTCTCGCAAATCGTCCAGCAAAAAACCGATGAAGACGGTACAGAGATTTCTGCTACTGAAATCTGGAAATTGTTTAAAGAAACCTATGTGGCTGCTAAAGATGCCCATTATTCAGCCAAGAACTATCGTTTGTCTGATGAAAATGGCAGTCAGGTGATTGAACTTGATCTTGAGATTGAAGGTCAGTCTCGTCATGTACGTGGCCAAGGCAATGGTCCGATTTCTGCGATCTTGGATGCGCTGCAACTGCCAATTGATGTTGTAAGCTATGAAGAGCGCAGCATCAGTTCAGGTGCGCATGCCAAAGCTTTGGCCTTGATTGAGCTTCAAGTCAAAGGTACAGGCAAGTCTGCATTCGGTGCGGGAGTCCACGACAATATTGTGACCTCTTCAATTGAAGCCATTATTGCCTGTACCAACCGCCTGATTGAACAGGGAGTATTAAGCACTGATCAGGTGATTGCTGCAGCGGTCTAAGCTACAGTATAAGAATTAACTATCATTCATAGCATTAAAATGACTTTTGAAGGATACCTGCAAATGGTATCCTTTTATTATTCATATTAAAGTTTTAAGGCGAATCATTCCCGTGTCTTTTCCAGCAGACTCAGTGGGCATTGTAGTCCCACAAAAGTTCCAATTTGAAGAGCCGTTAGAGCTTGAATGCGGTCGCATCCTCCCACGTTTTGAACTGATGGTTGAAACTTACGGCGAACTAAATGCCGATAAGTCCAATGCCATTCTGATTTGTCATGCCTTGTCAGGCCATCATCATGCAGCGGGCTATCATCATGAAGATGACAGGAAACCCGGATGGTGGGATGCCTGTATTGGTCCAGGCAAAGCCATCGATACCAACAAGTTTTTTGTGGTGGCGCTCAACAATATTGGCGGCTGTAGTGGTTCGACCGGTCCTATCTCTCCTAATCCAGAAAATGACAATCGCCCGTACGGTCCAGACTTTCCACTGGTAACGGTACGGGACTGGGTCAAAACTCAAGCCATACTGTCTGACCGTCTTGGTATTCAGGTCTGGTATGCGATCATTGGAGGATCGCTCGGTGGCATGCAGGCCCTGCAATGGTCGGTGGATTATCCAGACCGTTTAAAGAAATGTGTCATTATTGCCAGTGCTCCAAAGCTTTCGGCACAAAATATTGCGTTTAATGAAGTAGCGCGCCAGTCGATTCTATCTGATCCGGATTTTCACAATGGCCGTTATCTGGAACATGACAGCTATCCAAAACGCGGGTTGATTCTGGCACGGATGGTGGGTCATATCACCTATCTGTCCGAAGAAGCCATGAAACAGAAGTTTGGCCGTGATTTAAAATCAGGCAAATTTATGTATGGTTTTGATGTCGAGTTCCAGGTAGAAAGTTATTTGCGTTATCAAGGTGAACAGTTCAGCCGCAACTTTGATGCCAATACTTATCTGATTATGACCAAAGCGCTGGATTACTTTGATCCTTCACGTGAATATGAACAGTCTCTGGTCAAGGCGATGGCACATACCCAGTGTCAATTTCTGGTGGTGTCTTTCTCTACGGACTGGCGTTTTGCGCCTGAGCGTTCACAAGAAATCGTGGATGCTTTAATTACCAATCATAAACCGGTCAGCTATTTAGATATTAATGCTGAACAGGGTCATGACTCCTTCTTATTTCCAATTCCGCTGTACGTTAAATCCCTGCGTGCATTCCTGGGTGGTGAAGAACACCTGAAAACAACCCCGCAGGAGGCTGTGTAATGCGTATTGACCAACAACTTGCTGAACGCTGGATCAAGCCAGGCTCACGTGTTCTGGATCTCGGCTGTGGCGATGGTGAATTGCTCGCGCACATGAGCAAAAAACACAATATTCGTGCGTATGGATTAGAAATTGATCAGGAAAAGATTGCAATTGCAATCAGTCGCGGGTTAAATATCATCCAGCAGGACTTAAATCTCGGTTTAAGCCGTTTTGCCGATCAGTCTTTTGACTATGTTGTAATGGCACAGGCCTTACAGGCCGTAGATGCACCAGACGTATTACTGCGTGATATGGTGCGCGTAGGTAAACAGGCGATTATTACTTTCCCGAACTTTGCCCACTGGAGAACCCGTTCTTTTCTGGCTTTAAAAGGGAAAATGCCGGTTTCGGAGGCTTTACCTTATATGTGGTATGACACGCCGAACATTCACCTATGCACCTTCCGTGACTTTGAAGCTCTTTGTGCGGAAAATAATATTAATATTATTAATCGACTCGCTGTAAATGGGAATCAACAGGACAGCTTGCTCAGCAAGCACCTTCCTAATCTGTTTGGTGAAGTCGCAATTTATCGAGTGAGCGCTCTATGAAAAAATTATTAATCACTACGACGCTACTGGCGGGACTTTTTAGCTTAAATGCCCATGCAGATTATGTTGCGCCAAGCCCATCGGTGGCAAGCCAAGCCGCCCAATATTCAGTTATGGACATTAATAGCCTGATTAAAGCTGCCAAAGCCGGTCAACCAGGAGCACAGTTCTATCTGGCGACTAAATATCAGTATGGCAAAGACATTCAAAAAGATGAGCGTCAGGCTTTTAGCTGGTATAAAGCTGCTGCGGATCAAGGCTTAGCCGTAGCCCAGCTAAATGTAGGCCGTATGCTAGCAGATGGCATCGGTACTAAAAAAGATGAAACGCTTGCCCGCCAGTATTTTGAAAAGGCAGCTAGCCGTGGCGATAACCGTGCCAGCTTTAACCTTGCCATGATGGAAGAGAAAAAGAAAAATTATATGGGTGCCTATCAGTGGTATGAGCTTTCTACCCGTGACGGCATGCTCGACAATAAGGTCATCAGTCTTTCTGAAGGCAAGAAAACGGCTCTGGCAGCCAACCTGACTCAAGATCAAATCCGTCAGGCACGTGACCGTGCAGACAAATGGATTCAGGCACAATAAGCTGGATTTGCAAAAGAGCACCTTCGGGTGCTTTTTTATGGCCTGAACTATTGCCCAAAATGCTCAGGCACGTCCTCAAAGAGATTTTTGTAGCCAGTTTTTTGCTGAAACTGAGCATCCAGCTGTTGAAAAAACAGCACTGTCAGCCCTATCGTCAGATAAAGCAAACCTTGTTTAAAAAAAGCCGCCATAATTTTAACACTGCATGAACTTAAATCACTCATGCATTAGAATGAAAAACCATCATCATGTAAAATGATTCTTAGAGATAGCTATTATCTGTTTTTGAGATATTTTGAGATAAAAGTATGCAGTTAAAATCCCTGGAAATTTTTCTGACGGTTGTTGAGCTGGGAAGCTTTTCTCTGGCTGCCAACAAACTGTTTACGGTTCAATCCAATATCACCAGCCACATTAAAAAGCTTGAGTCCGAGCTAAACACTGAACTACTGACCCGTAAAACACCAGTCAGAACGACCCGAGCTGGCGAACAGCTGCTCACTTATGCCAGAAAAATTCTGTCCCTGCATGATGAAGTGAAAAGTATTTTTATTGAGGAAAAGCCCTATCTTTCGCATCCGATCCAGATTGGCAGTATGGAAACCACTGCTGCTGTCCATCTGCCGCAGATCTTAAACAGATTTTCTGCAAGCTTCCCTGCCCTATCCTTCAGCTTGCAGACCGCCCCCAGCCGCACACTGATTGAAGCCGTACAGAATGCTCAGCTGGACTGTGCCTTTATTGCCAGTCCTGAGCCAGTGCATGGTTTGTATAATCTGCATCTGTTTACAGAACAGCTGGTGGTAATAACTTCAAAAAACACCATGCAGCCCTTGACTGCCGCAACGCTACAACAACAGAAATTTCTCGCATTCCGCCAAGGATGCAGTTACCGTCGTGTCATCGATTTATTTTTACAGAGTCGACAGCTCGCCGTTTGTCATATTATCGAAATGGGTAGCCTGGACGGTATTATGAGCTGTGTCAGCATGAATATGGGAATGGCAATTTTACCGCGCTCCTATGTTGAGCAGTCACATTTTAGAAATGCAGTAGACGTTTTGGAAATTCATGAGCCTTTTGCCATCATGAACACCTACCTGATTGCAGATCAACCGGCTTGCTGGAGCAGCAATTTAAAGCATCTGGTGAAGCAGCTCACCGCCTCAAAAGATGAGGCGGTATAAATTCAGGTAAAATTACCGACTTTAGATTGAATTCGGTTAAAATCACCTGTTCCGTATTTTCAACTCATAAGTGGCGAATATATGTCAGCTCAGGCTTGGTTATCTCAGGGAACCTTGGTACTTGCAAGTAATAACAAAGGTAAAATTGCTGAATTTGAAAAACTGTTTGCAGAGTTACAACTGCCTGTCGACGTCGTTCCGCAAGGTCAGCTGAATATCGAAGATGCGGTCGAAGATGGGTTAAGCTTTGTAGAAAATGCCATTATTAAGGCCCGTCACGCAGCAAAGATTTCAGGCAAACCTGCGATTGCCGATGATTCCGGTATTTGTGTGCCTGTATTAGGCGGTGCACCGGGAATTTACTCGGCACGTTATGCAGGCGAACATGGCAATGATGCAGCTAATAATGAAAAGCTGTTAAGCAAACTCAAGCCGCTGCGTAAAGAAAATGAAGTCATTGACGGTATGTTTGTTTGTGTATTGGCGCTGGT
Organism: Acinetobacter sp. S4397-1; assembly: GCF_024129285.1. NCBI lineage: Bacteria > Pseudomonadati > Pseudomonadota > Gammaproteobacteria > Moraxellales > Moraxellaceae > Acinetobacter > Acinetobacter sp. S4397-1. The sequence continues at coordinate 112,646 of NZ_JAMXXZ010000007.1, read as the reverse complement.
CCAGCATGCCGAAGATCCACTACCACAAATTTTTCAGGGCATCTGGAAAGGTGAAATTCTGGAAGTTCCTCGTGGCGAAAATGGTTTTGGTTATGATCCCCTGTTCTGGCTGCCTGAATTGCAGTTATCCAGCGCAGAAATGAGTAAAGAGGAGAAAAATAAAATCAGTCATCGTGGTCAGGCCATGCAGCTGTTTAAAGCCAGTCTAGAGAAATAAGCGAGCACAACAAAGCCCTTCTTCCTTTTGAGGAGGGCGTTAGAAAGCGATAAATAAGCCCTTTCTTATTCAAACCATGTCCCGGTATTGATCGAATATTTATAAACCCGGGACCCAGATATGCAAGATCATGCCATAAAGCGCGATAAGTATGGCACTGGCAATTGTTCCTGACGCAATATATTTGGCTGAATGGCCTGTACCCTGATAATGCGTTTCTAGCGCCACAATATTGGCCGCAGGCGGTAATAAAAAATACATCAGCATGACGGCATAAATAAGAAGTTGAGGTGGAATCGGCAAAGTGAAATAAGCGGCTGCTGTCAGCCCCAGCGCAAGTATAAAGCGGCCACTGATAAGCAGCAGGCTACGTTGCAGATCTCGTAAATGAATCCGCACTTGACTCAGCCACATGCCTAAAATGCACATTCCGCTAAAAGTCACCAGTACTTTATTGGCCTGATACCCCCATTGCACGACCGGATGCATTTCATAAGCCCTCAAGTCCCAAAACGGCAGGACTGCGGCAATACTCAAAGCAATAACAGGTGGAGAGATCAGAACATTTTTAAGAATAAATTTGGGAGTCTGCCGTGTGGAGCTGACGGCCAGAACAGCCGCAACATTGCCAAACAGTGAGCCACCAATATACAGCGCCACAATCGTACTACTGGCCTTAGGTCCAAAAACGGCCAGAGCAAAAGGAAAACCCAGCCATACCCCATTTAAATAGCTAAAACACAGGGCACGGAGTTTATCTTTACTTAAAGCATAAAACAGGCTGAATAGCAGAATGGAACTGAATACGCTAAAGCCAAGCAGCCACAGGCTGCCTTGCTGATAAAACACCATGTTATAAATGATAACGAGTGGAATCAGCACCCGGGCCAGCATTGCTGCCATGAAGGGGCGAAGGGATTTTAAATATTGAACGCCCCAATATCCGGTTAAAAAAGAGATCAGAGGCAGAAGCAGCGCCATACCCGACAGGACTCATTTGTATCAATGTAAAAAATCCTATCATATTCAGTCTTGCTTCTTCTCTTGTCTTCAAAAAGAAATATAACCGTCACCTCTGTGTCATAAAAGCCTGTTGAGATAGAGCCATAATATAAAGAGGATAAAATGATGGCTGGATTATCAATTTGGCATGTACTGATTTTTGCAATTGTGGTGATTTTATTGTTCGGTACATCAAAGTTAAAAAACCTGGGCAAAGATGTAGGTGGTGCAATCAAGGATTTTAAAAAGTCAGTGAAAGATGAAGAAGCTGAACAAGCGCAGCTGCAACAGCCACGCACGATTGATGCACAAGTAAAAACACCTGAAAGTTCAGTCAAAAGCTAAGAGACTGCCATGCTCAATATTGGAATGACCGAGCTGTTTATCTTCGGGATCATTGCACTTTTGGTGCTGGGGCCGGACAAGCTACCTGAAGCTGTACGTTTTGTCGGCAAATGGTATGGCAAAGTTAAACGTACCGTCAGCAATATTCAAAATGACCTGGATCGTGAATTGCGTTTATCGGAACTGCGTGAACAAATGCAGGCAGAGATGAAACGTATTCAGGAGCTTGAAGCAAAGATGCAGGCACAAATGCAGAATTTGCAAAAACCGCTTGAAACCGATCAGGTGCAGCACAGCATGACGCGAGATCAATCAACTCTCAGCTATAAATCTTTAAGTTATGAACCTTTAAAAACCACTATTCCTGCGGTGTACTTGCCCTCTCGCAGTCAACCTAAAACCACTGTAGACCACCCCCAACAATATCTGGATATGAAGGTAGCCGTATGAGTTCCTTGCCTACTGCCCATTCCGAAGCCATTCCTGAACAGCCGCTGCTTGAAGAGATGCCCATTACCCAGCATCTGGTCATTCTGCGCAAATACCTGTTTAAAATTGTGGCGGTGCTGATCGGCCTGTTTTTCTGTTTATTGCCATTTGCCAATTCTACCTATCAGCTTTTGTCTGAGCCTCTACGTGCACAGCTTCCTGCCACATCGACCATGATTGCAACAGATGTGACAGCGACATTTATGGCACCCTTTAAGCTTAACTTTTTTCTGGCATTGATGATCACCATGCCTTTTATTCTGTATCAGCTGTGGTCCTTTATTAAGCCAGCTCTGTATGCAAAAGAAAAAAGTCTGGCACTGCCGCTACTTTTGGGCAGTATTATTCTGTTTTATCTCGGAATCAGTTTTGCTTATTTTGTGGCCTTACCTTCGATTCTGCACTTTTTTATCAGTGTAGCCCCTGAAACTGTTGCTCCCATGACGGATATTAACAGTTACCTCAATTTCTGTTTAAAACTGTTTTTGGTTTTTGGCCTGACTTTTGAAATCCCGATTATTACCCTGGTGTTAATTTTAATTGGAGTGGTGAGTACCGAACAGTTAGTTGAAAAACGCAAATTCATTATCGTCGGATGCTTTTTTGTGGCCATGTTTGTGACGCCACCTGATGCGCTGTCGATGATTATGCTGGCCATTCCCATGTGGCTGTTATTTGAGACTGGGCTGTTGACCGGGAAGCTGATTGAGAAAAGACGTTTAAAAGATATCGAGACCTAAAGAATCAATCGAGAATAAAAAGAGGCGGCTACAACCGTCTCTTTTTTATTTTTAATTCCAATAACTTATTTCACTTTATTGCAATATTTCCTTAAGCGTACTGTCATATAGCAGGCTTATGGTATGGAACAACTTCAACACAACTGAACACTTGATTTTAACAGGACTTTCAAATGCAAAATAAAGAAATGATACCTTGTCAGGACCTTACCGAAGATAGCAATACCTCAAATAATACCCATTTCCAAACGATTCTGAATCAATATATCAACCGTCGCAGCTTTATTGCCAAAACAGGCAGCGGCGCCATGGCTTTGGCATTTGCAGCGTCTGTAAGCGGTTGCTCTGATGACAACGATGATACCTCTTCTGGACCGACTCCGCCTAACCCAGATAAAGAAAATGATAAGCATGTATGGAGCGACCTGGCGCAACGTCCAAACAAGCTGTCTTTTGAAGCGGTTAAAAAAAATACCCAGAACTTTTTTAGTGTGCCTGAAGGCTACGAGCTTAATGTTCTGTATGCTGTTGGCGATCCGATCAATAGCAGCTATCCTGAAAAAACAGATTCTGAATTACCTTCAGGTCCATCTTACCAATTCCGCGCAGGTGATAACCACGACGGGATGTCATTCTTTGGCATGGACCCAACCAAGAAAAATTACTCATTAAAAGAATCAAAGCAAGGTTTACTGGTTTTAAATCATGAGTATCTACAACAATCTCAGTTACATACACCAGTAGGTGTGATTACGACAGAAGATGGTAAACGTCCTGAAGACCAGATTATTCGTGAAGTAAATGCTCACGGTGTTTCAGTCATTGAAATTCAGAAAGATCCAAACACGCAAAACGTAAAAATTAATTTGAACTCCCCATTTAACCGCCGTATTACCGCTGCAACAGAAATGGAGCTGCGTGGACCGGCACGTGGCTCAGACCTGGTCAAAACCCGCTTTTCACCAACGGGTACCTTAACCCGTGGTACTTTTGCCAACTGTGGTAATGGATATACACCTTGGGGCACTTATTTGACTGCCGAAGAAAACTGGAGTGGTTACTTCTCTCGTGATGAGGGTGATGTACGCCCAGATAATGAACAAGTTGCTTTAGCACGTTATGGCCGTGGCAAGTCTGCAGAAAGTCAATACCTTTGGGATAAGACAGATGCGGAACTCACAGGCGATCGTGATCTGTATGACCGCTGGAACATTACGGCTGATCCGAATGGCAATGCTTTAAGTGACTACCGTAATGCTATAAATACCTGTGGCTTTATTGTTGAAATTGACCCTTTCAGTGCAAACACTCGCCCGGTTAAGCGTACTGCACTCGGCCGTTTTGCTCATGAAGATTGCCGCTCTAGTAATCCGATTGTGGGCCAGCCACTTGCATTCTATATGGGTGATGATGCTACGGGCGAATATATCTATAAGTTTGTCTCTGAAGCCGTTTGGGATCCTAAAGATGTCAATGGTGGCTATGCCGCAGGTGACAAGTATATGGATAAAGGAACCCTGTACGTTGCACAATTTAAAGAAGATGGTACAGGCCAGTGGGTTGAGCTAAGTTATGGTAAAAATGGTTTAGATCAGTCCAATACTACTTATTCTTTCAAAGATGCAGCAGATATTGTGGTCCATGCTCGCCTGGCCGCCGACCATGTGGGTGCAACCAAAATGGACCGTCCGGAATGGGTGGCGGTGAACCCTGAAAATGGCGAAGTCTATGTTACCCTGACCAATAACAGTAACCGTGGTCGTGCCTACCCAACGGATGCTGCAAACCCGCGTAGTTATGTCGATTTCAAAGGTTCAACTGCCAGTAATTCAGGCAATATGAATGGTCATATCATCCGTTTCCGTGAAACTGATGACACTGTTACTGCCACTACGTTTACTTGGGACATCTTCCTGTTTGGCGCTGAAGCACGTGCCGCTTCAAACATCAACCTGTCTGGTCTGGATAATCTCAATGACTTTTCTAGCCCGGATGGCATGTGGTTCGATCCACGCGGTATCTTATGGATTCAAACTGATGATGGCCAATATACCGACGAAACCAACTGTATGATGCTTGCTGCACTTCCTGGTTCCGTGGGCGATGGCCATAAAGCCTTTGCTGCAACCACCAAAGAGGAAGGACAAGAAACTTTTGTCGGTGCGCAGTTAAGCAATGATCGCGTACGTCGTTTCCTTGTTGGCCCGTCAGGTTGTGAAATTACCGGTGTTACCATTACCCCGGACTACAAAGCAATCTTTGTTAACGTGCAGCACCCGGGCGGCGCATGGCCTGCTAACCAAAGTGAGCGTTATAGCCGCTTAGGTAAAGTACCTCGCTCTGCCACTGTGGTGATTACCCGTAAAGATGGTGGTGCAATCGCAGGGGAAGCACTGGAAACAGCTCAGGCTTAATCCAGAGCTCTCAAAAATGCCGACAAACGTCGGCATTTTTTATTGCAGTGTGATGATTTTCTCTACCACTTGTCCTGCCATGTCACCTTGCTGGGATTTTTCCAGCCATTGCCACTGCCCCCTTTTCACTCTGAGGAAGTTCGAACAACGGGTGCCGTAAGTCGGGCTTTGAATAAAAATCGAAGACAGCAGCTGTTCCATTTCAACCGAGATCCCGGTTTGAGGTAACAGATCTGGAATCACCTGGCGCTCATCTTCCAGAATATCCCAAGCTGCATCATACAGCTCTGCTTCCGGAATACGGTCCTGTTGCAACATCGGCAGAAATTCCTGGGTAAAGCGCTTACGCAAATGCCGGGTTTTTTGCCAGTCTTCTGTTATCAGTCCATTTGAGACAACATACACCCCATGCGCCAGCACTTGTGGTGCTTCACCCCGATTGCTCATATACACCGCTTGATGCTGATCGCCCATAAACAGGTTAAAACCGGCATAATCACATTGATGCTTTTCCAGTTCCCGGGCAAAGCGGATTGGCGGCAGCTCTGATTCCAGAAATTTCTGAATAATATGCCCGCGTGAGGTGGGATAATGATTCTGGTCCCGTCCATCACGAAAATTGGTAATCACTGCCCATCTTCCTGAAGCGGTAATGCCCATCCAGGTCCCACCAGACTGTAAGTCCTGCCCGGCAATAATCGGACTATGTTCCCATTCATATAAAGCATGCGTTGGACGCTGATAGAATTCATCACGATTTGAAATCAGGCAGACCGGGGTATCTTCCAGTACCTGCCAGGCTAAGGCCACTATACACATAATTGCTGCTCTCGATCTTTACACATTGAATGTACAACATTTTTCTTATCTTTCAGCTAAAATCTGTGCAAAACAGAATCACAAGGAACAGGAATGCTGACCTATCCAAATATTGATCCCGTGGCAATTTCGCTCGGGCCCTTGCAAGTCCACTGGTATGGACTGATGTATCTACTGGCCTTTTTATTTGCCTGGGGACTGGCAACCTACCGTGCCAAACAGCGTGGCTGGACCTCGGATATGGTGTCTGACCTGATTTTCTTTGGGGCGCTGGGGGTCATTATTGGGGGCCGGGTCGGTTATGTATTTTTCTATGGCTTTTCCCAGTTTCTGGACAACCCTCTCTGGCTGTTCCAGATCTGGACCGGTGGCATGAGTTTCCATGGCGGCTTCCTCGGTGTGATTTTAGCCATGCTCTGGTGGTGCAAGAAATATAACATGACCTGGTTCCAGACCCTGGATTTTATCGCACCTTGCGTACCGACAGGTCTGATGTTCGGCCGGATTGGTAACTTTATAGGCAGTGAACTGTATGGCCGTCAAGTTACAGATCCAAACTTTGCCTGGGGCATGATTTTCCCGACAGACCCCTTGCAGCTGGTACGTCATCCTTCACAGCTCTACCAAGCCCTGTGTGAAGGGCTGATTCTCTTTGTTGTGTTGTGGTGGTTCAGCGCGAAGCCACGCCCACGCATGGCAGTATCAGCACTGTTCCTGATCGGTTATGGCCTGGCGCGCTTCATCGTCGAGTTTTTCCGTGAACCGGACAATGGCCAGCTGTTTATTGGCTGGATGAGCAAGGGACAATTCCTGAGCCTGCCAATGATTCTGATTGGCCTCTGGATGATGTGGTATGCCTACCAGAAGAAAATTTATGACTGGGGTCCTCAGAAAAACTGTTAATTAGACCCACAACATTGCGAGGCAGCGGCCTCGCTTTTTTATTGAAAAAAATATGCTAAAGTACTTTTTGTCTTTCCATTCCTCCATTCGTATGCTTGAGTTCTGGTTTAATCCGCAGCTATCTTTTCTGCAAAAACTGCTGTTTTTTATAGTCATTGCAGTCGTAACAGCGCTACTGTACTGGATGCAACCGCTGCCACTGGATGCCATTTTAATGTTTGTCGGCACAGGCATTATTTTTTTGATTTGCCGTTACTGCAAAATACACTTTGCCTCTAAAAAGCCGACTGGCCTGCTCTATCGCGTCTTGACCTGGATTCCTTTGGCTTTAGTGATCAGTCTGGTTTTTATGCACATGCAGCAGGGTGAAATTTTACTTCCGGGTGCTCAGGGGATTGGCTTTATGACTTTGAGCATCTGTCTGTTTTCGCCCCTGTCACTCTTGAATCAGAACCGGCAAGACCCAGAGCCACCTCATGCTTGAGCACTGGTATTCCAAACGCTGTACCCGTCAGATGAAACTGGTGGTGGTCATCATTGTTTGTCTTCTGATATATAGCGCTTCCACCGTGGCTCAGCTCGGCCCGATATGGATCAGCTTCAGTGTAGGAATTGGCCTACTAAGCTATGGACTGCGCCAGCTGCGTTTCAAGATTCCTGCCGGCCATCCTTATGCCAATGGCTTTGCTGCGCTCAGCCGGGTCATCCCAATTGTCGCGATGGTCACCCTATGGGGTTATCTGCCGCAACATGCACAGGGCTGGGGAAAATTTGCGCTGGCTTTACAATGTCTGGGCTTTGCAGCAATTGGACTTTTTCTGGCGTCCATCCATGTCAATCGGGCCAGACGCTGTAACAATTAAGACGCTGATAGTGTTTAAGTTAAAGGTCTGGGGCCAGACGATAATAACTATAAGTCAGGTTCTTGGTGCGATAGATTGCATGACTGTTTTGCTTAAAATCCGATACCCAGGCACTTCCTGAATAAGCAGCAATATGCCCATAACGATGCTTGGCAGTGCGGTCAATAATATAAATATCGCCTTTTTTAGGACGGTCAAAAGACTGATTGATTTTCTTATACCCCAGTTGTTTCAAGGTACTTCCCCAGTCCGCTGCAGCCACCGGATGATTGACAATTTTTGCCCCGGAAGATTGCAATCCCACACGGATACTACGTGCACACTTTTGGGTACTGGTCCGGCGTGTAATCCCCTGTAAATAACTGGTGAATTTTTCAATATTAATACGGTGACCATTACTCGAACCGACTGCCTTAGTTGCAGAAGTGGATGAGGTTTTTTTCGGATTTTGTCTTGCTTGAGAACGCAACATGATATTCGCTTGAACAGGAGCATGTACTGCACTCACATTCACGGGCTGATCATAAACCATGTTTTTACCTACTCCTCCTCGCCGTAGATGTTGGCTTTCATTTCTTAACAAACGGAGAATACTAGACGGTTAAATGTTATTCTTCACGAATAAAATGTAATTAAATTTTTCTATTGTTGTTAAAGTATAACTAAAGCATTCTTTCTTTTGAGATTCTTTTTTCTGCACTTTTCATGGAAATAGTGAAATTTTATTTAGCTCTTTTAAACCTTAACCCCTACTTTTAAATTTTCATTTTTACTCAACTTTTTAATCATGCACTGATCTATACGTCTCACATTTTCTACTTTTAGCATTGAAAAACCAGAGTATATTGCTCCCAGATTCGCTCTATCTATATTGCCTTTAGGGCAATTAAACTGAAAGTACAACATACTGATGAAAATCGGCTCACCTTTAAAAAATTGAATGAAATATACAATTCAATAAGCACAAAAGTTTACTGGTTCTGCATGTTTAAAACTCAGGCAATAAAGCCCCCATAAAAAAACCTGAATCACTGGTACATCATGAGCACGTCAAATAAAAGTGGTCGAAACTAAAACTTAAACTCGGCCCATTCCTGGCCTGATCGGTGGCTAAGCCTGATCCATAGCACACCTTTGAACCATTCATCTGCGGCCAGCATTTTGCTTTAAGCTGACACTCAAGCGGCATTTTTTATTGTGAGTGGAACGATGAAAGGCCGTTAAAAAATGCTATGATGAGTGCAATTTAAATTGCCATTCTGACAGTAAATTAATCTCGAGCTGATCTTTTTTTTATTTTTAACATGGCAATTTTCAATAGCTTTAAACAGAGAGAATTATGCGCCCATATCTTGACCTTTTACAACACATTCTCGACCAGGGTGGCGATAAAGGCGACCGTACCGGTACAGGCACACGCTCGGTATTTGGTCATCAGATGCGTTTTGATCTTTCCCAAGGTTTCCCTCTGCTGACCACCAAAAAAGTTCATTTCCGTTCCATCGTCATGGAACTGCTCTGGTTCCTGAAAGGCGATACCAATGTTCAATATTTAAAAGACAATAAAGTCTCGATTTGGGATGAATGGGCAACTGCTGAACAGACTGCGCGTTTTGGCCGCCCTGCAGGCGAATTGGGTCCGGTCTATGGGCATCAATGGCGTAATTTTGGTGCCAGCCAAAACCAGGATGGCAGCTATCACCAGGACGGTTTTGACCAGATCAAATGGCTGATTAATGAAATCAAAACCAATCCGAATTCACGCCGTCTGATCGTTTCGGGCTGGAATCCGAAGGAAGCCAATCAGGTGGCTTTACCGCCCTGTCATACCCTGTTCCAGTTTTTTGTCCACAATGGCAAGCTGTCTTGTCAGCTCTACCAGCGCAGTGCCGATGTGTTTTTGGGTGTGCCATTTAATATTGCCAGCTATGCCCTGCTGACCCATATGATTGCGCAGGTCTGTGATCTGGGCGTTGGCGATTTTGTCTGGACTGGCGGTGATACCCATCTCTATACCAACCATTTTGAACAGGCTCAACTGCAATTAAGCCGCGAGCCTTTGGGCTTATGTCAGTTAAAGCTGAATCCTGAAGTTAAAGATATTTTCCAGTTTAAATTTGAAGATATTGAAATTGTCGGTTATGAATCTCATCCAGCGATTAAAGCGCCGGTTGCCGTTTAATTTATTATTGAATCATCCCTCTTGATTATTTCTTCTGACCAAACAGCACGTGTCATCTGCAGCTGTTTTGGGCAGAGGGAGACATCGGGATTCAACCTTTAGGGGCTGTTATGGCATTTCAAGATTTAGAAGTGGTACACGTGGTAGCTATGGATCAGCAGCGCTGTATTGGCAAGGGCAATGATCTGCCATGGCATATTTCAGCTGATCTGAAGCATTTTAAAGAAATTACTCAAGGCGGCGTAGTTGTCATGGGCCGTAAAACCCTTGAATCTATGGGACGTGCCTTGCCTAAACGGGTAAACTGGGTGATTACCCGTGATCCCGAATGGTCTTTTGCGGGCACCAAAGTTGCGCATAGTATTGAAGATGCACTGCGTCAGGCGGTTGCCGATGTCAAAGCCTCAGCAAAGCCGGATACGGTTTTCATTATTGGGGGTGGTGAAATTTTCAAACAGACCATGCAGATGACCGACCGCCTGGAACTGACCCATATCGAACTGGATGTACAAGGTGATGCCTACTATCCGGAAATTCCGGCAGACTTCAAAAAAGTAGCATCTGCACAACACATAGATGACAAAAGCGGGATTGCTTTTGAATTTGCCACCTATCAAAAATAAAGCCTATTTAAGTAAAAGGTTAGATATGCAAGGACGCACGCCCTCGGCAAAGCACTGGAGTCTTTGGCTACTGGGTGGCCTGTTTACTCTATTCGTGATGCTTTCCAGCCTTTGGTTAAGCCTGATGCTCTGGATACAGCAGCCTTTGGGCAAAATAGGCACTATGCTCCTGATCGGCTGCTGGGTGGTATTTTCCCTCGTCGTACTCGGCATTTATTTCACTCGGCATCTGATTTCACGCCAGGTCGATACAATCTTGTACCTGCTGGTGTTTCTGATCAGCCTGTTTGCATATTTCAGTATTGAAGCACGTCAGGATCGTGATTGGAACCCAGAAGTTTCGCGGCTATTATCCTCTGAACAGCAAGGTGATCAAGTCACTTTACACAATATCCGAAATTTCGACTGGCAGCCGGACGGAAAATATGTCGAACGCTGGGAAAGCCGCAGCTTCGACCTGCACCAGATTACTGGGGTGAATATCATCACCTCCTACTGGATGGGTCCTGAAATCGCTCACACGCTGGTCAGCTTTGATTTTGCCAACCAAAAACCGCTGACTTTTTCAATTGAAATCCGTAAAGAAAAACATGAAGAGTTTTCTGCGATTGGCGGCTTTTTCCGAAAATACGAGCTGAGTCTGGTGGCTTCGGATGAAAAAGATATTGTCTATACACGCAGCCATATCCGAAACGAACAGGTCTATTTCTTTCCGGTCAATATGCCCAAAGCACAAGCCAAGGCCCTGTTCAAAGAGTATCTGCGTCAGGCCGATGCGCTAGCTGAAGAACCTAAATGGTATAATACCCTGACCAGTAACTGCACGACGCTGGTTTTTGATATGGTGCAGGCCGTTTCCCAGCAGGCCCTGCCTTCAGATTATCGTCTTCTGGTTTCAGGCTACTTGCCCAATTATCTTTATGATCTAAAAGCACTAGATCAAGCTTGGGATATGCAGACCTGGTATCAACAGGCGCATATTAATCCGCGTATTCAACAGCCAAAACAGATATCGAGCAAAGAATATTCAGATCAGATTCGCCTCGGCTTGCCGGCTTCAAAACTTGATTAATACCCGATTCAGTCAATCTTCAGGATACAAAATTGACTGGCAGATAAATTCTTTTTTTGTTTATATACAGTTAGCTATTCAAAAAGTGAGGTAATTTTCATGTTAAAACAACTAACCGCAGCAATAATTATGGCATCGACCTTAAGCATCATGGGCTGTGAAACTCTTCCAGGCAATTCAGCAGCACAAACCACCCAGAATTTACAGCTTTTACAAAACCGGACCTGGATGGTGACCCAGATTGGTAATACCGAAATCAAGACTGCACCAACCGCACATAATATCCCAAGTCTGCAATTCGATGCTGCTACGCAACGTGTTTCAGGTGCAGACGGCTGTAACCGTATTATGGGCAGCTATACTGCCAGCAAAGACACGCTGAGCCTAGGCCAGATGGCAGGAACGCGCATGGCCTGCACAAATAATGACAATCTGGACCAGAAATTTAATGAAGCTCTTAGCAAAGTGACCCATTATCAGGTGTTTGGCAAAACCCTGAAATTATTAGACCGTCATGGCAATTTACTGATCCAGCTGGAAACCGCCGCACAGCCTCGTTAAACAACCGACTACAAAAAGCCTGTGTCTACAGGCTTTTTGATCTTTCATACTGTTGGCACAAGATTCAATAATCACCCGACCCCATTCCATGAGGATTTCATCATGCAACAAGCACTTTTTGGCGGTGGATGTTTTTGGTGTACTGAAGCGGTATTTTTACAGATTCAGGGTGTTCAGCAGGTGGTGAGCGGCTATGCAGGTGGTCATCTGCCTGATCCAACCTATGAGCAGATCTGCCGCGGCGATACGCAGCATGCAGAAGTGATTCTGATCAACTTTGATGAGCAGCAAGTAAGTTATCGCCAGTTACTGGACGTATTCTTTGCCACCCATGACCCGACCACCCTGAACCGTCAGGGAAATGATGTCGGCACCCAGTATCGCTCCGTGATTTATTATTTTAATGATGAACAGAAAGCCGCAGCAGATACTACAATTCAGGCCTTGAAAGATGAAGGGATTAATATCGTCACTGAGTTAAGTCCAGCTCCAACCTTCTACCCGGCAGAGGACTATCACCAGAATTTCTTTGCCCGCAATCCGAATCAGGGTTACTGCAATTTTTCTATTCCACCGAAACTGAACAAATTGCGTAGTCACTTTATGGCGTTATTAAAAAATCCTTAATCTCTGAAAATATCCCTAAAAAAAGCGACTGAAATCAGCCGCTTTTTTATCTCATCATTAATTTTCGGTTGCAAAAGCAATATCGCTGAGTCCGGCTCCACTCGCACGCGACATCACCTGAGCCACCGTATCATAACGTGATTCTTTATCTGCTTTTAGCACGATGGTCGGCTGACGTTCAGTCTGGCTGGCTTCGTTAAAGCGGGTTTCAAGCTGCGCCAAGGTCAGAATATTTCCATTCCAGGCCACTTCACCCTCTGCATTAATACTGATCGTAATATTTTCAGGCGGAAGATCGATAATTTCAGCCGTGGTCTGCGGTAAAGTTAATGGAATTGATGGGTTCGCCACGGTCGCTGTCACCAAGAAAATGATCATCAATACCAGCATAATATCGATCAGGGGAATGAGATTCATCTCATTCATGCCTGTATCGTTATCCTCACCCAATTGAAAAGCCATTAAACTTGACCTCCAACCAGACTTTCCTGGCTCATTTTTGTCTCAACTTTTTTTGCCGCAGAGTCCTGTTGCAACATGGTATCAATCAACAGGCTATGTGCATGATCCTGAAGCTCGTGTGCCAAGCCGCGATTAAAACGCACTGCAATATTATAGGCCAGTACCGCAGGAATCGCGACGGCCAGCCCCAGACCGGTCATAATTAATGCTTCACCGACTGGAGTTGCCACCTGAGCAAGACCGGCCTGACCGCTTTTACCGACTGCCACCAGTGCATGGAAAATCCCCCATACCGTACCAAATAAACCTACAAATGGCGAAATGGAAGCAATCGTTCCCAGGACGGATACACCTTTTTCAGCATTGGCCTTTTCTACTGCGATCTGACGCAGCAAAGCCTGCTCAGCCACTGCTTTACGCTGCTCGAAAGTCAAAGGAACACATTTGCTTTTCAGTTGATCCACAGCCTGAGCCAGCCTGTTATAAGCGATCTGTTTCAGCTGGCGAGTGCCCATCAGACGCAGTACAAAGATGGTCCATGTCGCAATCGACATTGCCAATAACACGAAATACAGTGTTTTGCTGACTGCATCAGCATGTTGCCAATAAACTGAAAAGTTCATATCCGAACTCCTAATGGGTTAGCCGTTATTTGGTCATCTTAAAATCAAATGGCTGTTCCACACGTGTTGGATAAGCCACTCCATTTTCAACATATTTGGTCAATTGCGCCCGACGTACTGCCGCTTCGACCTTACGCTTTATCGTTGGACTACAATCTGAATTTCGTGCATTTGCAGACACTACTTTTCCTTGCTCATTAGCCGCTATATCAATCACCATAGAGCAGGATGCTTTTAATTCGCCTGGTGATAATGACACTTTAGGTGAACGTAACCAGGATACTCCTCCGCCAATGGAAACACTTTTTGGTGATGGCGGTGCAGTCGGCGCTGGTGGTGTGACAGGAGCAGGCGGTGTAACGGGTGCTGGAGGCGGAGTCGGGATCACTTTGGTTTCAGTCACCACCGTCTGAACCGCCGGTTTAGGATCCGGTTTGTCCTCGACCACAGGCGCCGCTTTGACTTTAGGGGCTTCCGCCTTTTTCACCTGTTCAATTTTTTCGACTTTTTTAGGTGGTGGCGGTAGCGGTTTTTCTACAATTTTAACTTCTTTCGGCTTTGGCGGTTCTGGCTTCGGCTCTGCTTTCGGCTTCGGTGGTAAAGGTTTTGGTGCTTCTTGGAGTTTGATGAAACGTACTTTCATCGGCTCTTTGTCCACGGGCTTCAGCTCAGGCGTTTTCATCTGGCTGACTGCCCACAGCAGACCCGCATGCCCTACCAGTACAGCCGCCAGAATAGAAACGACTTTCTTTTTCATCTGATTGGGCGGCGGAGGGGTCATGGGAGCTGCAAATTGACTCATTAAATCTTTTACCTTGAGGAGTTGATACGAAACAACCTATCAAGCTCATCGGTTAGTACAATGAAAGTACGCCAATAATAAATGAGAAGTGTTTTCATTTGCAACTCAAAATCCGTACTTTCAGCATTTTTTTGTTGCAAACAAAAAAGGCATACTCAGAGTATGCCTTTTTTAAATGAAGATTCAGGAGCTTACTGAAACACGACCGTTTTATTGCCATCCACAATAATTCGGTCTTCCAGATGCCATCTGACCGCACGTGCCAGCACATTACGCTCGACATCCTGCCCCAGTTCCCGTAGCTGCTCAACTGTGAAGTCATGGTTTACCCGCTCTACATCCTGCTCGATGATCGGACCTTGGTCCAGATCAGCTGTCACATAGTGAGCTGTGGCACCGATCAGTTTCACCCCTTTGTCATAGGCCTGTTTATACGGATTGGCTCCCACAAACGCAGGCAGGAATGAGTGATGGATATTGATCACCTTCATTTCCCAGGTGTTAACAAACTCTTCATCCAGAATCTGCATATAACGCGCCAGTACCAGAAGGTCATTGCCCTGCATCAACTCATCGATCCGTGCATAGGCTTCGCGCTTGTTCTCTTTGGTCACAGGCACAACTTCAAATGGAATACCAAAGTTTTCTACCGCTTCACGCAAGGTTTCGTGATTGGACACGACTTTGGTGATTTCACATGGAAGGCCGCCGCGTGCATGACGCCATAACAGCTCAAGCAGGGCATGGTCCACTTTGGACACTAGAATACCGACTTTTTTAACGTCACTGACCAGTGCTAAACGCCATTGCATGGCATAACGCTCGGCGACATTTGCTGCAAAGGTCTGGAGAATACTCTCTTTACGACTTTGAAGATTATCTAATTCAAATTCAACGCGCATGAAGTAACGTCCGCCCTGCGCTGCTGTCGCATATTGGTCTAGCGCAGTAATGTTAGCACCCTGATGATACAAGAAGCTTGAAACAGCCTGCACAATGCCCGGCTTGTCTTCACAAGTAATCAATAAACGTGCGGTATTAGCAGTCGTCATATTCATGTTGGTTTGTGTCACTAATCAGTTAAATTTAAAATAGGCCAAGTATTCTAGCGCGTTTCTGGAATATTCTGAATAGCTGATTCAGCTTCAATATTCTTTCCAGAAGAAAGACTGGCAAACAGATCGGAAGGCCCCAAACTGCTTAACAGGCCTTCATAAGTCTGACGGCTTTCACCGCGCAAATACGCCCCCTCCAGAAAAACCATCTGACGTAAGGCTTGCCACACCCACTTTTCTTCCAGTTTATTTGAATCGGTAATATGTCCCGACATATATAAAAAGTTAGTCCAGTTGGTCAGTACAATCCATAAGTTGATAATCAGTGCTTCAATTTCAGAATCAGTCATTTCCATAAGGCCGGCATCTACAAAGCCTTTATAGATCTTCTGTCCCTGCTGCATCACCTGCCCGGCAAAACGCGGATACATCTTTCTAAAATCTTCATTATTTTCAACCAAATGATAGACATCTCGATGCAGGAAACGATAAGCCCAGAGCTGACTGCTCAATACCTGAAAATAATGAATCTTGTCATTGGTATCCAGCTGACGGTCATCCGGCAAAGCCAGCATTTCCAGCGTTTGCTTCTGGTACTGCTCCATCAACTCCTTAATAATTTCGTTTTTATTGCGGAAATGATAGTACAGGTTGCCCGGACTCATGCCGAGCTCAGCTGCAATATGATTGGTGGTTACAGACCGCTCACCGCGCTCGTTAAACAACTTTAAGCTAAGCTGTAAGATACGCTCTTTCGTTTTTAAGGTTTTGGTTTGGGACATCCTAAAAATAACCATTCTGTGCATGCATTAGCAGGCTAACACACAAAGTAACTTGACTAATTAGAGTATTTGCTCTAAAAATTGATTAACCGAGATTTGAATAATGGTAGTGCGGCATGAACAGTCATACAAAAACAACACCAATGACACCACATTTTTTGGACAGCCAGTACTTAAATGAAATGCTGGCTCAACAAAAATACGCTTATCTACGCTATCCTCTGCCGACTGCAAAGGAGCGTATCGATCGTTTAGCTCGACTTAAGCGTATCTTAGTTAAGTATCAAGATCAATTTGCCGATGCAATTAATCAGGACTATGGTAACCGCTCGATTGGCGAAACCAAAATTGGCGAGCTGCTGACCTGTCTGGAACATATTAAATATTACAGCAAAAATCTGACGGCGTGGATGAAGCCATCCAAACGTCACGTTGGCCTTATTCACCAGCCGGCCAAAGCCTGGGTGCAATATCAGCCTTTGGGTGTGGTCGGAATCATTGCACCCTGGAACTATCCTTTATTGTTGTCTGTTGGGCCCCTGATCTGTGCCCTGGCTGCCGGGAATCATGCCATGATTAAAGTATCCAGTTCCTCGGCAGAATTTGGTGCTGTACTGGAAAAAGCCTTGGCTGAGGCTTTTCCCAAAGAGCTGGTGACTGTGATCAATGGGGGCGGCATGATTTCCGATGCATTCTCGCATCTGCCGTTCGATAAGATGATCTTTACCGGGTCTACTTCGGTAGGTAAAACGGTGATGGCAGCCGCAGCAGAAAATCTGGTACCGGTGATTTTAGAGCTGGGCGGAAAATCTCCAGTGCTGGTGCACCCCTCTATTGATCTGCGTGATGTGGCGCAGCGGATTGCAGTGGGTAAACTCTGGAATGCAGGTCAAACCTGTGTTGCCCCGGATTATATGTTCCTGCCGCGTGGCAAGACTGCGGAGTTCATCGACCATTTTAAAGCCTGCGTTGAGCACATGTATCCGGATATCCAGCATAATCAGGATTACACTTCGATTATTAATGACAAGCAATATCAGCGCTTGCAGGGGTATCTGGAAGATGCCCGTGAGCAGGGTGCGCAGATTATTGAATTTAATCCGCATCAGGAAAACCTTGCCGAGGTTCGCAAGATCGCACCGACCATTCTGACCAATGTCATGCCCGACATGCAAATCATGCAGCACGAAATCTTTGGTCCGCTGTTGCCAATCATGGAATATGATCAAATCGACGATGTTATCGACTTTATTAATAGCCGTCCGCGTCCTCTTGCATTATACTATTTCGACTTTGATCAAGCGCGTGCCGATTATATTGCACAGCGTACTCATTCAGGGCATTTTGGACAAAATACGGTACTCACGCATGTTGCGCAGGATGATCTTCCATTTGGTGGAATCGGTGCATCCGGTATGGGGAAATATCATGGACCAGAAGGCTTCTTCAGTTTGTCGCATGAACGCTCGGTAATGTCGAATCCTAAGCTGTATAGCTTGAAATATATTCTTCCGCCGTTTAATAAGCCAATTCATAAGCTGATTTCAAAGGCGCTTCTTCGATAACTGATCAAGGTATAAGCTATCACACCAGCTCATGTTTATTTTTAGACAAAATCGCTTGTCTTTTAAGCGTATTTTTGATATAAAACGCCCCTTGAATGAATTCAATCCGTTTATTTTTGACTGGCCATACAGATTTGCTGTTGGCTAAATCAATGGAGTTACACCATGTCTAAGGTTTGCCAAGTTACCGGCAAGCGTCCAGTCGTTGGTAACAACGTCTCACACGCCAACAACAAAACTAAGCGCCGGTTCGAGCCGAACCTGCACAACCACCGTTTCTGGTTAGAAAGCGAAAAACGTTTTGTACGTCTTCGTTTAACCACTAAAGGTATGCGTATCATCGACAAATTGGGCATTGAAAAGGTTGTTGCTGACCTGCGTGCTCAAGGCCAAAAGATCTAAGTAAGGAGTCAAGACAATGCGTGATAAGATTCGCTTAGTTTCTTCAGCTGGTACAGGTTATTTCTATACCACTACTAAGAACAAACGTACTATGCCGGAAAAAATGGAAATCAAAAAATTTGATCCAAAAATCCGTCAACACGTGATTTTCAAAGAAGCTAAAATCAAATAATTTTAGCTTTTTAAAAAAAGCGACCTTAAAGGTCGTTTTTTTTTGCACTATTTTTATGCAGCTTGATAAAATTTCCGCCTACTTTGGCATTTTTTCAGCTTATTTCCCATTAAACCCAGAATAAAGGAGTGTTTAGTGCCCCATGACGTAGAACTTATTATCTTACTGGCTGTTGGTTTCAGCTTAGCGCTGTTGTTTGGCTATATTGCTGCACGTTTACGCCTTCCTCCCCTGATCGGATATTTAGTGGCCGGCATTCTGATCAGTCCCAATACTCCCGGCGTGGTCGGTGACATTCATCTGGCCAACCAGCTTGCAGAACTCGGCGTCATGTTCCTGATGTTCGGCGTCGGTATGCATTTCTCCCTAAACGACCTGATGCAGGTACGCCGGATTGCCCTCCCCGGTGCAATTTTACAGATTGCTGTTGCCACCTTACTGGGAATGGGTATTTCCATGATGTGGGGCTGGAGCTTTGGCTCTGCACTGATTTTTGGTCTGAGTCTGTCTTGTGCCAGTACTGTAGTACTTCTTAAAGCCCTGAGTGATCGGGGGGTGCTTGACTCCATCAATGGCCGTATTGCGGTAGGCTGGTTGCTGGTCGAAGATCTGGTAATGGTGCTTGCTCTGGTCTTATTACCAGCGACTGCAGTTCTTCTGGGCGGTCAGGCCCTAGAAAGTTCGGTAGATGAAAGTATCTGGATGACCTTAGGGCTGACCCTACTTAAAGTGATCGGCTTTATTGCCTTTATGCTGATTATCGGTAAACGTTTGGTTCCGATGATTATGCAGGTGGTTGCACGCCTGGGTTCACGTGAACTGTTCACCTTAACCGTGGTGGCAGCGGCCGTATCAATTGCCTTTGGCGCCTACAAGATCTTTGGTGTCTCGATGGCACTGGGTGCCTTCTTTGCCGGCATGGTGGTTAAGGAATCTGACTTCAGTAACCGTGCCGAACAGGAAACCTTACCGCTACGCGAAATTTTCTCGATCCTGTTCTTTGTTTCGGTCGGGATGCTGTTTGATCCGCGTATTCTGGTTGAACAGCCGCTGCATGTATTAGCAGTCATCGGTATTATTATGATTGGTAAAACCATTGCGGCCATGGCACTGGTACTGTTTTTCCGCTATCCACTGAATACGGCCTTAACCGTTGGCGCTTCACTGGCCCAGATTGGTGAGTTTTCATTTATTCTGGCAACCCTTGGCCTATCCTTGCAACTGTTAAGCCTGGAGGCACAGAACCTGATTCTGGCAGGGGCCTTATTTTCCATTAGCCTGAATTCTTTTGTGTTTTCTGCAATTGAGCCGGTACAAAAATGGATTCGTGAACGCTCAACCCTGGCACGTTTACTGGAACGCAGCGGGGACCCGCTGGCCATGCTGCCTGATGAAGTATCACAGGATTATCTGCGTGATCAGGTGGTGATTGTCGGTCATGGTGAAGTCGGTCGCCGTATCACCCTGTCCTTGATGCAGCACAACATCAAGGTCGTCATTGCTGAAGAAAACCGTGAAATTGTCGAAGATCTACGTAAAAAAGGGATTGCTGCGGTTTCCGGGATTGCCACTGAAGCCGGTGTACTGATTCAGGCACATATCCAGCACGCACGCTTACTGGTACTTTCTCCCATGGATATTGTCGATATTCATAAAATTGTCGACATTGCCAAAACCCTGAATCCGCAAATTCAGGTTCTGGTCTGTGCAGAAAACAAGGAAGAAGCCGAAATCATCCGTCGTGATCAGGTCGGTGAAGTGTATTATGCCAAGGAAGAAATGGCGAAGAACATGAGCCATTATATTTTGCACCAGATAGAAGTGGCCCATCAGCACAGCTCGCATTAAGCCGGGCTTGCTCAGTGAAAAGTTGTCCATCCGGGCAACTTTTTTTATTAGAAGAGAATTTAAGTATCTTCCCTGAAAACTAAAAACCTGGACCCCAGTGATACAAGGTACTTTTTAATTTGAGAGCCACAAAAAAGCACATCCGAAGATGTGCTGCTGGACCGGGATGAATCAACTCAGATATTTCGGTTTTTCATCCACTACTTCTGCCTGCCACTCATTGACTTGCTGTTCCAGCAAGCCGTATAAGGCAGCCTGAATCATCTGCTGTGCGATCACAGGTGTTTGGTCACCCAAAAGCGCTTTTACTTCATCATTAAACTGAATCATGACCAGAGGCTGCTGTTCCGAGCCTGCATTTCTTAATGCTAACACGCCACCTTCAAGTTGAACGAGTTCTAAAATCGCCTCTTGATTACCAAATAAGTCTTTCAACTGTTCTATAGACATATATCCTCCATGTTCAACATGGTGGCAAAGCACGATTGCACTTTGCATCATCAGAGTAATAATTGATATAAGGTTAGAAATAATAATTTCAAGTGCCATTAATCCATTGGATTAGAACTCTACCATCTCATTACGAAAGCCATCAATCAGATAGGTCAGGTCACGGTGCCACTCTCTAAGTATAGCAATATCAGGCAGCCAGGCCTGTGGAGACTGTGTGACTTTAATGATGAGATTTGAAGAGGTTTCGTCTTCCCCTTGCGGTACACTCGGTTCGGGTGCGTACTCGCACAGGCGGTGGGCACGTTTTAATTCAGCAATAAAACCGTCTTTGGCCAGGCGCTGCAAAACCGACACTTCAGGTGAGATCTGACCTTTGGCAGCCAGCTGTTCCTCAATCGACTTTAAGGTCGGAGTTAAATCATTTAAACGGTAGTAGCGAACCAGTTCCTGCAGAAAGGCCAGCAAGGCTCCATGCAGATGAAACACAGCGGCTTCACGATACGCCTGTGCCTGTTGCACATGATCATTCTGTTCGGCCTGCTGGCAGGCTAAACGAGCAAAATAAAGTTTCTGGTTGGTACGGTCTGCATGGTAGCGAGCAACTCGTGTCATCGAGATTTCCTGAGATTTAAAACATATTTTGGCCTCTTTAAAGTAAAACGTCCGCCTTCATTACGCAATCCAAGATTTGCAAGCGCTCTTCTATTAGACTGGCTTTTTGTTTAAGACCTCTGAGATTACAGCTTTATTCGCATTTAAAGCTTTTTATCTCCACAAAAAAAAGAGCATCCAATAATGCTCTTTTTTATACCGCCCGGTTTAAGCCTGCGGCTTGTCTTCAGCCTGTTTGACGCGAATACCACGGCCATGCAAACGCAGGGTATTCAGGCCTTTAATTGCCTTAACTGCTTCACGGCCCTGTGGCATTTCTACAAAGGCAAAGCCCTTGGATTTACCCGTGTCGGCATCCAGTACCAGCGTACAAGTCTCCACAGTGCCATATTGCTGGAATAAAGTCAGCAATTCAGCTTCTGTTACCGTGCGTTCCAAGTTACGGACTAAAATTTTCATCGGATCACCTTAAGAAGATAGGCAAAAATAATCAAAAAGCACCTGCCTACTCTACTTTTTGCGTAAAACCCAAGTATGACAGTTTAATCGAGATCAATGCCAAAATCTAAATTAATCGCTTGGCGTTCGATCAGGGCACTTTTAACGGTCTGCTGCCGGGTTTTGTAATGCGTTTCCATGGTACACAAATTACGGGTGAGATCATTCATAAAATAGCTTTCGACTTTGCGCCCCTGCTCATCCACGGTTTCACGCGCCCAGTGATTCAGGTTCTGCTTGGTCAGAATCAGCTCATTCTGCGCCCGGGTCAGTGCCACATATAACACCCTGCGCTCTTCTTCAACATCATCGAAATCACCTTGGGCCCGTGCATGTGGATACTGCCCCGGCGTGACATTAGCCACATAACAGACTTTCTGTTCGGTTCCTTTGGCTGAGTGAATGGTAATCAGCGTGACCACATCACTGTCGGACTGGCGTTCGATTTCGGAAATAGATACCGGGTCTAAAACATATTCTTCTAGAAATTCACTGAGCTGGGTATGCTTGGAGGCCAGCTGTTTCACCAGTTCAAAATCCCCTGCACGGCGATTCCAGTCCTTTTTATAGTTGTCAGCCAGTTGAGATTCAATTGCCTGTACAGCCAGACTTACACAGGCCTGTACTTCAGTTTTGAGTACTGCCATCTGTTTCATGATCAAAATGGTTTCCAGCGGAATCTTGCCAAATTTTTCTAATTTTCCGGCAATCATTTCCATCTCTGGCTCTATCAGCAATTGCTGAGACAACTTGCTTGCACCGACATCGCCGACCCCATTCCATAAGGTCAGAAAGCGCATCCAGGCAATGTCATCTAGCGGATTCGCGACCACACGCAATAGGCTTAACAGGTCTTTAACATGGGCGGTTTCCAGCAGTTTCATGCCGCCAATAAAACGGTAAGGAATATTTGCAGCAATACAGGCTGCTTCAATATGACGGGCTGAAAAGCTGGAGCGCACCAAGACCATATGATCTGACCATTTATCCCCATGGATATAATGGCGCTCTTTAATATCAATCGCAATCCATTTGGCTTCATCAAACTCATTCGGAAAGATGTGCATTTTCGGTTTGATCCCTTCACCGCGATACGCATCCAGACGCTTGTCATAATTGATTTCGGACTGATCCAGCAGCCAGTTCGACAGATCAAGAATTTCCTGGGTAGAACGGTAATTTTGCTCTAGCCTGAAGATTTGGGCATCTGGCACGCGCTCTTTAAAATGATGGATATTCTCAAAATCCGCCCCGCGGAAGCCATAAATCGACTGGGCATCATCCCCGACACAGAACAGGCTGATCCGATCTTTTAACGGCTCCAGCAAGGCCCATTGCAATGGATTGGTATCCTGCATTTCGTCGACCAGCATATACCGGCAAATTGAGGCGACATAGTCGACCAGACCGTCAGACTGCGCCAAAGCAGTCGCCACCACCGCCAGAATATCGTCATAATCCAGAAAACTGCGTGCTTTTTTACGTGCCTCATATTCTTTCATGATGTCAGCAATCTGGTCTTTGAGCGCCAGATATTCCGGCATCTGTTTTTCCAGCGCCAAGCTAAGCTTTTGCCGGGTATTTCGTGCAAAAGAATACAGGTCACAGAGTTCCTGCGGCTTAGGCAAGTAATTTGGATTTTTCTTGTCATCACGGCCACGGATCAGGCGAAACAGCATCAGCTGATCATCACGGTCAATAATGGAAAACTGCTCCAGACCGAAAGCTTTTGGAATACGGCGCAGCAGATACATACAGAAGGTATGAAAGGTCGAAGCGCGCAGCCCTTTGGCCTGTTCACCCAGTGCCAACTCGACCCGTGCCACGATTTCGCTGGCTGCACGGCGGGTAAAGGTCAAAATCTGAATCTGATTGGCCGGCACACCTTGATCAATCAGATAAGCCGCCCGCGCTACGATGGTTTTGGTCTTGCCACAGCCCGCCCCGGCCAAAACCAAACTGTGCTTTGCTTCGGTGGTCGCAGCTTGCTTTTGTTGTGGATTTAATTCATCAATTAGGGCGGCTAAACTCATGGTCACTCATCATTCTGTGGATAAGGATAGTTTAACAGATCGCGTTCCTAATTATGGCTTTTGGATTGCAGTCTAAGGATCTGCCCTTAATCCAGCACAAGATTTTTATTATTTTTCATCCTTAAAAGTAACATCTACTCATACCTTCATATTTGCGATTGAATGAATCCGGCAACCGCCTTTTCCAGATTGAATTCGGCATTTTTTAATGCCTCTTCCAATGAACAGTCCGGCGGGTTAATCCCCACCATCTTCGTAAAATCCGCCTGATAAAGCGACTCAGCTCCCTCACCAATTACACCTGCAAAAGCAACCACCGGTTTATTCAAACGTTTGGCTAGCTGAGCGACGCCAAACGGTGTTTTACCCAAAGCGGTTTGACTGTCGATTTTGCCTTCGCCCGTCAGCACCATATCTGCCTGGGCAATTTTTTCAGCCAAACCTGTCATCTGCATCACCAGCTCCACACCAGATTGAAGCTTTGCTCCAGTCAGCGCCATCAAACCAAAACCCAAACCACCAGCCGCACCTGCCCCGGGAATATTCTGAAATTGCTGTCCGAGCTGCTGTTCAATGCAGTCGGCAAAATAGTGTAAATTTTGATCCAGTTGCTGCACCATCTCAGGCGTCGCACCTTTTTGCGGAGCAAAAATTACAGAAGCTCCCTGGGTACCGCAGAGCGGATTATTGACATCAGAAGCAATCACCATCTCGGTGTGTTGCAGCCGCGCATCCAGTCCGGTCAAATCAATCTGGTGAATACCATTTAGATTACCGCCACAGACCTGAATGGAGGCACCGGTGGCGTCCAGAAAGTGCGCGCCAAGCGCTTGAGCCATCCCGGCACCCGCATCATTGATCACACTTCCCCCCAACCCGATAATGATTTTTTCCACACCCAGATCCAGCGCTTGCCGGATCATCTCGCCCGTTCCGTAACTGGAGGTCAACATCGGATTACGCTGTGAGGAGGCTAACAAATGAATGCCATTGGCCTTGGCCATTTCAATCACGGCGGTCCGGCCCTCATCGACCAGACCAAAATAGGTGTTGATCCGCTGACTGGCCAATGGGCCGGTGACCTGACAAAAAACCTGCTGCCCCTTTAAGCTAGAGATTAAGGCATCTACCGTTCCTTCACCGCCGTCTGCCATCGGCACTGCCAGGCAGACAGCATCCGGACAGACCTGAAGAATGCCACTCTGCATGGCCTGGCAGACCTGGACAGCGCTCAGACTTTCCTTAAAGGAATCCGGTGCAAGTACAAAGATTTTCGCCATTCACTGATCCCCAGTTTTTTATTCATCATGCAACACAAATATAGAGCAGTGTTTAACTGTCTATTTAAAGTTCTGCTGAACTTTTTGGAACTTCGCGGCGGATATAGGTAGCCAGTGACAGATAATTCACGCCTTGAAATAGAATATCAATGGCCAGAAATAAGCCCAATACCCAAAATGGTGCATCAGGGGACTGTAAAATGACTACACCAGCCAGCAGGGTGAATACACCGGATAATAAAGTCCAGCCCCATCCACGTGCAGTACGGAACAAAAGCGCATTCAGGATACGGATAACCCCGGCAATAATCAGGATAATGGCCAGAATATGAGTCAAGACCACTGCTGTCTGTACAGGGGTGCTAAAAGCATAATATCCGGCCAGGAGATATAAAACCCCGAACAAGGCCCAGAACCAGCGAAAACCACCCTGAAAAATTTTGAATGCCGCAATAAAATGCAGAATTCCACCCATCATCATCAATGCCCCGAACATAAAGACTGCGGACAGGGTGGCAAAAGGTAAAGTAGCCAGTAAGACCAGACCGAAAATCATCAATAAGATACCCAATCCCAGATACCATTTTCGCTGTTGATGCAGCTGGCCGCGCACCAAGTCATTGCCTACTGTTTTCATTCTTTCATCTCCAATGATCTTTTTCTCTTATTGATCATACTCAATTCAAATGAACAAAAGGTGTAAAAGTGCTACTTTTATCCCCCAGGCTGGTTATAGACTGTGGATAATTTCAGTGTTATCCACACACTCTTTTATTGTTTCCAGCCAAGTTCAATAGCCGTTATTTCATTCAACAGGGTCTGCTTTAAAGATGCGGGCATTTTACTGGTGCTTTGTGATATCGGCAGATGGCCCGCCATCAGCTCCGCTTTGGCCTGTGGATATAAAGGCTGCTGCTTGGGGTCAGCATAACCTACTGGAAAAATGGGTTGGCCTGTGGCCAAGTCATATTTATCCGAGGCTCCAAAGGCATGCAATAACTCATGTACCAGCACAATTTTATTCTGTTCAGCCTGTTTTTCTGAGGCAAATAAATTGACTGAACCAATCCGACCTTTTTGTAAAGCGGTAGAATGTTTTAACTGGCTGGTTCGGGCCGGGTCATAGTAATTTAAAAACAAGGTCACGTTGGCTGATGGATCTGAGTCCTGATGTTGTTGCCAGGCATAAAACCTGAATTTTAGGCTCCAGCCTACCGTTTGCAATAAAGACGCCTGCTCAGGCACTTTAGGCGGTAACTCCTTCAGTTCACGCCCCAGATTAAAATAAAAATAAGTCGGCTTTCCGCGATACTGCTGTGCAGAGGTTTGCAAATAAGTCCGGGCCTCTTCCAGATCCTGTACTGACAGCTGCTGGATATAATTTTGAGTAGTGGCCAATCCATCAGCATTGACCGGATGCAGTAGGACAAAAATCGGCTTATTCCAGTCCTGATTCTGGTCCCGATAGGCATTAACGGCCACAATCAGTAGAATCATTAATAAAATCAGAATCCGAATCTTTTTCAACATTGCCCCAAAACTACCTTATCGTTATTTTTAAAATGGCATACATCATAAATAAAAAATGCCGACCTTCGTCAGCATTTTTTGAATATTTTTAAGCTTTAGGCTTCCACCCATTTGCCATCCTGATATACCAGAGACCACTTGGTCTGCTTGCCCTCTGGTGTTTCCGAACCCACATATTGGGCCTGGTTCTTACGGCTGAATTTTACCAGAGTCGGATTTCCTTCAGGGTCCACATCGGGTGCCTGTAACAGGAACTGATATTTTGGATCAATTTGATCTGCCACAGTCCGTAATTCTGCTACTTTAGGGGCCCGGGTTTCACGAACTTTCGGGAACTTGCTTGCCGCCAGGAATAGGCCTGCTGCCCCATCACGCAGCACAAAGTAGTCATCATGCTTGGTTGAGCGCAAATGTTCCATCTTGATCGGATCCACACGCGGCGGCGCAGGCTGGCCATTTTTCAGGACTTTGCGGGTATTATCACAGTTGTTGCAGGCAAAATAAGGACCAAAACGGCCAGTCTTCAGCTGCATTTCTCCATCACATTTATCACATGGAATGGTTGGGCCGTCGTACCCCTTGATTTTAAACTCGCCTTCTTCAAGCTCATAACCGGCACAATCCGGGTTATTACCACAGATATGCAGTTTACGCCCGCCATCAATCACATAACTGTCCATCGCGGTTGAGCAGATTGGACAGCGTTTTTTAGACATCAAATCTGCTGTTTCTGCAGCGTCATCATCGGAAAGGGCAGCCAAAGATTCAACTGGGGTCAGGTTAAATGTACCTTTGCAACGCTCTTTCGGTGGCAGGTTATAGCCTGAACAACCCAGAAATACTCCCGTAGTTCCGGTACGAATCTGCATCGGACGGTCACATTCTTTACAATGTACTGCCTCAACTTCTACCGGCTGATTACGGCGCATCCCGTTCTCGCCTTGCGCATTGGTCAGTCGTTGTTTGAAATCACCATAGAAACTGTCCAGCAGCTCTTTCCAGTTACGCTCGCCATCCGCAACCTTATCCAGTTGTCCTTCAAGATCGGCAGTAAAGTCGTAATTCATCAGGTTATTGAAGCTTTCATCCAGACGATCGGTGACGATCTCGCCCATTTTTTCGGCATAGAGACGACGGTTTTCCAGCTTTACATAACCCCGATCCTGAATAGTAGAAATAATCGCAGCATAGGTTGATGGACGGCCAATGCCTTTTTTCTCCAGCTCTTTCACCAATGAAGCTTCGGTAAAGCGTGCTGGCGGCTTGGTAAAGTGCTGAGAAGGATCGAGTTTTTCCAGTTTTAGTACTTCGCCGACTTTAACCGCCGGTAACAGCACATCATCATCAGACTTGTTCTGACCACGGACTTTGGTAAAACCATCAAATACCAGCGTACGGCCTTTGGCTTTCAGTTCTACCCCATTGGCATCCACTAAAATGGTCGAGGACAGATATTCTGCCGGGGTCATCTGGCAAGCGACAAACTGGCGCCAGATCAGGTCATACAGACGCTGCGCATCACGTTCTACTCCGGCCAGGCTATCGCCTTTCAATGCCACATTTGATGGACGGATTGCTTCGTGGGCTTCTTGTGCACCCGCCTTATTGCCATAACGATTCGGCTGGGCCGGCAAGTATTTTGTACCGTATTCGGACTCGATATGATCACGCACCATATTGACAGCATCTGCACTCAAGAAGGTCGAGTCGGTACGCATATAGGTAATAAAACCAGCTTCATACAGGCGCTGCGCCAGCATCATGGTTTTCTTCACCGAAAACCCTAAACGGGTACTGGCGGCTTGCTGCAAGGTCGAGGTGATATAAGGTGCACTTGGATTTACCTTGGTCGGCTTATCCTCACGCGTGATGACCTTGTATTCGGCATCTTTAATCAGGTTTAAAAGCGCGTCGGTTTCATCTTTGTTACGCAGCTTTAAGGTCTTGCCATGTTGCTTGACCGCTTCCAGACGAATATTGTCTTTATTGGATTGGGTATCGGCAAAAACCTGCCAGTATTCTTCAGGAATAAATTTGCGGATTTCACGTTCACGTTCGACGACCAGCTTGACCGCCACCGATTGCACCCGACCGGCAGACAGACCACGGGCAATCTTTTCCCATAGCAGTGGCGAAATCATGAAGCCGACCACACGGTCCAGAAAACGCCGTGCCTGTTGGGCGTTGACTTTATTGGTATCCAGACGTGCTGGCTGTTTAAAGGCTTCCTGAATGGCATTTTTGGTAATTTCGTTAAAGACCACACGCTGGTAACGTGAATCATCTCCCCCGATCACTTCTTTTAAATGCCAGGCAATCGCTTCCCCTTCACGGTCCAAATCCGTTGCAAGATAAACTTCATCAACTTGTGATGCCAGCTTTTTCAGTTCAGCGACCACGCCTTCTTTACCCGGAAGGACTTCATATTTGGCCTTCCATCCATGCTCTGGATCGACGCCCATCCGGTTAATCAACGCATTTTGTGCCTTTTCAGCTTTTTCAGCGTCGGTCAATTTGACTCGTGTCGCTGGTTTTTTCTCTGCACTCTTGGCAGAACCACCGGTTGGCAGGTCACGCACATGACCTACTGAAGATTTCACAATGTAGTTTGGACCGAGATACTTGTTGATTGTTTTCGCTTTTGCAGGCGACTCCACAATCACCAAGGCACGTTTACTTCCAGCGTCGGAAGTTTTTGCCGTGCTGCTTTTTGATGTGGACCGAGGAGCGTTCGCCATATTAACCGTTAATCCTGTTCATATCTAAAATTAAAGTTCAGTCAAAGCATGTAAAAGTGTCTTGATCTCGTCTAGTTGAGTCGCTCTAAGATCAGCTTCTTCATCCCAATAGACTCCTACACAGTTTGCCTGCATATCAATAGCATAAATGCCCTTTAATGCAATGGGAAAATCTGCAAATTTATCATCGCCCTGCACCAGCTCGAGCTTATTGTCGACCACACGGGCACGCATGAGTGGCAACCGCGCCTCTGGGAGCAGGATGCTATAATATGCCACCATACTGGCACGACTCTCTGTCGCTTTGGGAACTTTGGTCCATTCTGGTGCAACCACCAGTCGCGGGTGCAGCCCTATTTTACGGGCTTTGTCACGCATTATGCCTAAGGCTTTTTCCCGAGGACTAATGCGCAGTCCAAAGATCGACCCCAGCACAAAAATAATGATGACGAGCGCCACCCAGATTCCGGTATTTTCCATAGTTTAACCTTTATGCTCTTATATTAGAGTTGCATAAGCACAATATAAAACGCAAGCATCGCTTGCGAAATACTATTTTATTCTCTTCTTCTATAACTTTGATTCGTTTGTGTTAAGACAGGATTTCAGTACCGGGCTGGCCGATCATAGCGGCTATACTCGCGGCGTTAATCACACTGAAGGCATCCAGATTTTCCCAGGCCTGAATCAGCTGGTCATTATAAACTGGCTTGCTATTCTCCTGTTTTAAAATATTTTATTGCTTCAAAGCTAAACAGAAATTATTGTATTTACAAAACAGCTGTTAGTAGCAATTTTTATGAAATCATCACTATACAGTTAGTCCAGTTGCAGTTAGCGGGCTTGAGCTGGATCTCCTAACTTACTGTCTGATCCTGGCTATGAAGTAGCCGATCCTGCTTTAACTGACCAATCGTCCGCTGGATAGAGATAGGCCACGCTTTTAACCAGGATTTCAAAACATTAGTGAAAGAGTTGAACTGTTTAGGCTGATTTTTTAATCATAATTTGCCCACGAATAGCGCTTTAAACTCGGCTTTATCTGAGTCAATCTGCTGTAAAGCCAGCTTGGCCACTCTGCTAGGCGGAAGGTCTTTACTGTGTTGTTGCCTGAAAGCCCATCATTGCCAGCAAGTCGACACTAACAGTATTTTTTTCATATGCTCTTATAAACTGATTCTAATTTAGAAACATCTCATGACTATATAATACTTCGTGCCCATTCCAATAAACATATCCCTTTTCAATCAACTCTTTAAGTAAAAGGCGCACATCGGACTTCGGAAATAACTGCTCCAGCAAGTCACGCAGTGCATAAATATCTTTGGGCTTATCACCCTGCAATGCGCGCAGTTTACGTGCCACTTCCAGCTGTACAGGATCAAATTTACTGAAGTTTTTAAACAATTCCTGCTGGACCGACTGAATAGAAGATTGAGCAGCTTCAGTCACTGGCTCTTCCTTATGAAGCTGTGACAGCGCCTGATCCAGCGAGAGCTTTTCAACAGCCCCCTGCTCTTCCAGATCCAGTTGTACCCATTGTTTTAATACCTTTTTACGGAAGCTGACCTGCTCGTCATAGCGTTTGACAATTTTCAGGTTAATCAGCATTCCAATGACATGCTGTGCCTGAGCTGGCAGCACTTGCAGGATATTGCTGACCGAGTTTTTCAAGCTTTCCAGTGTCCCCGGTTTACCACTCATCTTGCCCAAGGCATCGCAATATTTTTTGACCAGCTGCAAAGCAGGCTTGGCTTTGATGGTCTGAATGCTGGGCAATTGAATCTTCGGTTTATCCTGAGCAGAAGTGGCATCATCCGGCTGAATCTGGATCAGGCTACACGGAATTTCTGAGGCTTGCAGCATGTCCATCAGCAGCTCACTGCTGTCCATAGCCGAAATCAGCTCAACTTGGGTATCGGCTTCCAACAAGGCCATCAACTGCCCGACGATCACGGCATATTCATATTCTTTATGTGGTGCTTCTGGCGTATCCAGAATCACAACCTGTCCACTGCTAATCCAACTGGCAAGCTCGGTAAGATCTTCCAGAGCAAATTCGAATTTTCCTGCACAGTTAAACAGATATAAACTCGGATAATGCTCGACGATATTACGTAGCAGCTGGGCTGTAGGAAAGTTATTTTCAAGATCGATAAGGACAACTTTTTGGCGCATAAGGCAAGATTAAGTATAAACCTGAAATACTCTATTAGAGTAGGAAGCGCGTGAAAGGTCAAACAGTTTTCTACGTGAGTGAAGGTGGATATATCTGAAAATTCATCTAAAAAGCGGTAAAAATTGCCGATAGGTGCCGAGGCTGATGCGCTGCAAGCTCTCTAAAAAAGAAACCCTTACGATTAGTAGGGTTTCTTTTTTCACAATCACTTGCAAATTAATAATGTGGTGGACGGTTGCTAATCGGGTCAAAAGCATCAATTCCTTCAGATAGGTCAGCAGACTCAACACGTTGATATAACAGCTGCATTTGTTTTTTTAAATCGATAATTTCCAGATTCTGCAGGCTCACCTGCTGATTCAGTTGTTCAACTAAATCATCTAAAAATGCAATTCGCACTTGCAAATCTTCAATGGGTGCGGAAAATGACGCCTGATCATTTAGATTTTGTTGTTTAGTCATTTTAAGTCCTCATTTGGGATTTCAGGAAACATTATGGCCTATATTACCTTAAGGGATGTCCAACTGGCATTTGGCGGACCTGCCTTGCTCGACGGCGCGAATTTTAACTTGGAACGCGGCGAACGGGTGTGTTTGATTGGCCGTAATGGTGAAGGTAAGTCTACCTTACTTAAACTGATTGAAGGAAGCTTACTCCCGGATGCTGGTGAAGTTTCCTTACAAAATGGCATCACCATTTCCATGCTGGCCCAAGACGTGCCGATGGATTCTGGCAAGGTCGCAGATATCGTCGCAGACGGAGCTGGTAAGGCTGCAGAAGTCCTGCGTGCTTATCATGAAGCCAGCGAAGCATGTGTGCTCGGGGATATGGAAGCCTGTGACCGCATGGGTAACTTACAACACCAGATGGATCTGCTGGATGGCTGGGCTCTGGAAACCAAAGTCAACTCAATCCTCAGTAAAATGGGACTGGATCCGGAAGCCGACCTGGCTGACTTGTCCGGTGGCCGTAAACGCCGCGTCCTGCTGGCACGTGCCCTGCTAACGCAGCCAGATGTATTGTTACTCGACGAACCAACCAACCATCTGGATGTCGAGAGTATTGAATGGCTGGAAAAATTCTTGCTAGAGCAGAATAACCTGACCTTGCTGTTTATTTCACATGACCGTGCTTTTGTCGATAGCATTGCGACCCGTATTGTCGAGCTTGACCGTGGTATTTTGCGCAGCTATGAAGGCAACTATTCGCGCTATTTGGACCTAAAAGCCCAGCAATTGGAAGCTGAAGAAAAGCAAAATGCACTGTTTGAGAAAAAGCTGGCTGAAGAGGAAGCCTGGATTCGCCAAGGTATTAAAGCACGCCGTACTCGCAATGAAGGTCGTGTCCGTGCCTTAAAAGCCCTACGGGAAGAATCCAAAGCCCGTCGCTTCCAGCAAGGCAAAGCCAGCATGTCGACTCAGGAAGCGCAACGCTCAGGTAAAGTGGTGTTTGAAATTGAACATCTCAGCGTAAAATTTGGTGACAATGCCCCAATTATTAATGATTTCTCGGCACTGGTGATGCGTGGCGACCGGATTGGCCTGGTGGGCGACAACGGTGTCGGAAAAACCACCCTGATCAAAGCCATTTTGGGTCAGCTGGAACATGGAGGTACAGTAAAAACCGGCACTCAGCTAGAAATTGCCTATTTTGACCAGTTAAGAAATGTGCTGGATCTGGAAAAATCAGTCAAAGACAACGTCTCTGAAGGTTCAGACCATGTCGATGTCAATGGTAATCGCCGTCATATCTACAGCTATCTGCAAGACTTCCTGTTCTCGCCGGAACGTGCCCGCACCCCGGTAAAAGCCCTGTCTGGTGGTGAGCGTAACCGTATTCTGCTGGCCAAACTGTTGTTAAAACCATCCAACCTGATCGTGATGGACGAACCGACCAACGACCTGGATATGGTGACGCTGGAACTTCTGGAAGAAATGCTGGCCGAATACAAAGGCACCCTGCTACTGATCTCGCATGACCGTGCCTTTATGGACAACGTGGTGACCTCGACTTGGGTCTTTGACGGAAAAGGCAATATTGATGAGTATATCGGTGGCTATCAGGATTATCTGGAACAGCGTCCGGATCAAACCGTGGTTGACCAGAAAATGGCAGTGAAAAAAGCCCAGGCGAAGGCAGAAGCCGCAGCAGCACCGGCGCCCTCTGTAGCGAAGAAAAAACTCAGCTACAAAGATCAGCGTGAACTGGAAATGTTGCCGGCTGAAATTGAAGCGCTGGAAAAAGAGCAAGCTGAGCTTTCTGAAAAACTGGCCGATGGTTCCTGGTTTGTCACCGACGCAGCAGCTGCAACCCAAGCCTCTGAACGTCTCGGCGCAATTGACGAGATCTTGCTGGAAAAAATGGAACGTTGGGATGAACTAGAAAATATGACCAAAGGTTAATTTTCCTCACAATCCACAACTAAGCATCTGTATTCGTACAGATGCTTTTTTATTGATGCACTTTTTATTTCAAAAAGCGCTTCTGCTACACTGCAAACAATTTAGCTTCCAACATCGCATTATGAGTCAAAAGCCCCAGTACCAGCCTGGTGAATTTCAATGGTCATTTTTACTGCCTCAATACTGGACCATCTGGATTGGCATTGTTTTTCTGATGATATTGGCCATTTTACCGTGGGCCATTCAGCATCGTGTGGCCACTTTTTTGGGCAGGCTGGCGTTTAACAGATTAAAATCGCGCCGTGAAACCACGGTCCGTAATCTGGAAGTGTGTTTTCCTGAATGGACACCTGAACAGGTCCAAGAACATGCACGTCAGGTTTTTGTTGACCAGATGATTGGGGTATTTGAAACCCTGAATGCCTGGTACTGTCCGAAATGGTTTGAGGGCCGGGTGTCTATTCAAGGCCTGGAACATATCCAAAATGCCCAGGCAGAAGGCAAAGGGGTCTTGCTCTTAGGTACCCACTCGACTTTACTGGATGCTGGTGGCTATCTGTGTGCTCAATATTTTGAACCAGATGTGGTCTATCGTCCCCAAAACAATCCTTTGCTCGATATGCTGATTTATCGTTGCCGGGCCACCATTTATGCCCATCAGATTGACCATGATGACATGCGCGGCTTAATCCGTCATCTTAAAAATGGCCATGCCATCTGGTATAGCCCAGATCAGGATTTTGGCTTGAAACAAGGCGTTATGGCACCATTTTTTGGCATTCCCGCGGCAACAGTTACCGCCCACCGTCGCTTGCTCAAAATCTCTAAAGCCGTCCCTATTCCCTTATATTTTTATCGTAGTGGCGATATTAAAGATCCGCATTACCATGTCCTGATTGAACCGGTGGTCGCTAATCTGCCCAGTGAAAATGAAGTCGATGATGCTACCCGCGTCAATCAGATTATTGAAAAGCAGCTGAGAATTGCTCCCACTCAATATATGTGGTTTCACCGTCGTTTTAAGACCCGCCCGGAAGGCTACGACTCTATTTACTAAATTCCCGATCAAATACAAAGACATCGACATCGACATCGACATCGACATCGGCATCGCAACTGCCATTTTCGTGTTTTCCCGGGTTTATTTGCTATAAAAATTATTTTAATTTTCAATTGAATATAAAAGAAAAATATTTAACCCGGGTTTTACATCCTGTAAAACCCGGGTTAATGAGGTTGTGCTTTCACATGTTGGTTTTTTTGTTTTTTGATTTCCCTTTCCGCATCATCTCCATAATGATTTCATTCAGCTTCGTCTTCCTTATGAGAATATCCTTTCTCGACTCCCTGTGCTGATGAGTCCAGAATACGAGATTCCTCCCTAGCTGCCTATTCGCAAGAAGCGTCAACTGCTGTAAGCCATATCCTACACTTTTCCCATAAAACTAGGGATATTTAGCTCCCTCTTTATAAGCCACCGCCACCTCATCAGTGACAGGTTTTTCTTCTTTTTCAGCTTTTTCAATGCCTTCCGCAATTGCTTCATGTGCTTCCTGCTCATCCTCATCGGTTTGCTCCAGCTCTTCCTGTAAGTGCTCAAATATCCGTCCCGTTTGTAAAACCAGATAAATCGGAAAGTGGTCTGAGCCTATATGGGCTAAACGCTCCATATGCACCAAAGCAAAATCGCGACTATGAAACACATGGTCAAGTGACCAGCGTAATAAGGGATAATCCGCATGGAAAGTATTGATATAATGCCGCCCGACACGCGGATCAAGTAAGCCACTGATACGCTGGAATAAACGTGTGGTTCTGGACCAAGCTACATCATTCAGGTCACCCATGACTATACAGCTTTCATCCAGATCCTTGATCTGGTCCCCGACAATTAATAATTCCGCATCGCGTAAAGTGGAATCCTTGGCTTCAGTCGGGCTGGGTGGCTTGGGATGCAAACAGTACAGCTGCACGGTCTGACCAGAACGCAAAGTCGCTGTTGTGTGAATTGAAGGGATATCATCACTCAGAATAAACTTGACCTCAGTATTACTGAGCTTGAGCTTGCTATATAGATGCATGCCGTACAGATTATCCAACGGCACAGGCACCCGATAAGGATAATCCTCCTCAATTATAGCGAGTGCATCTTGCCAGACCTGATCCGTTTCCAGAGTTAATACCAGATCCGGTTGCAAAGTCTGAATTTTTTCAATGAGCAGATGATATTTGGTATTGGTGGTCAGTACATTGGAAACGATCAGAGAAATCTGGCGCTGGGGATCCAGCTGATCCTGTCTGACCTGTTTCACCTGCTTTTTCCAGACAAAGGTATAAGGCAGTACCATTTTTAGCTGATAGGCCAAGGCTGCAATCAGCCCGACAAAAATAAGCTGGCTCGCCCAACTCCAGGGATGATCGACCGCTAAAAACAGAATAAAAGCAATGAAGCCCAAGACCAGAATTTGCAGGCGTGGAAAGTCTGCGCCACGTATCCACCACTCATCTCGTGGAATAAGTGACCAGAAACTGAGCCAAATTACGACAATAGCGACACTCTGGATAATCCACATCATAAAAATTTACTCTGTACTAAGTTATTATTTTTTCTTAAAGAAAACTGACTTTATCAGTTTTGTATGTATCATAAAGCAGATATTTTTCTCAAGAATATTGATGTTTTGATTGTGTAGCTATTGCAGTTGAATCCCGTTTTGATACACTCGAACATCTTCTGAATTTTTTAACGCACCGAGGCAAAGTGACATGAAAGTAGGTCTGGTCGGTTGGCGCGGGATGGTCGGTTCCGTCCTTATGCAACGTATGGTTGATGAGAATGATTTTGCTCATTTTGAGCCATTCTATTTCTCCACCAGTAATGCAGGTGGTGAAGCACCTGCATTTGGCGGTAAAACTGCCCCAGCACTTATGGATGCAACAGACATTAACAGTCTGAAGCAGATGGATGTCATTATTACCTGTCAGGGTGGCGACTACACCTCTGAGGTTTTCCCGAAACTGAAAGCCGAAGGCTGGAACGGTTACTGGATTGATGCAGCATCTACCTTACGTATGGCAGATGAAGCCATCATCGTGCTTGATCCTGTCAATATGAATGTCATCAAAGACGGTCTAGTCAAGGGCACCAAAGTATTTGTAGGTGGTAACTGTACTGTTTCCCTGATGCTGATGGGCATAGGCGGTCTGTTCCAGAACAATCTGGTGGAATGGGCAACCTCAATGACCTATCAGGCTGCATCTGGTGCAGGCGCGCAGAATATGCGTGAACTGATCGCTGGCATGGGTTATTTATACAATAATACCAAAGAGTTGCTGGATGACCCACGCTCACCAATTCTGGATATTGATTCTAAAATCGCAGAATTGCAACGTGGTGAAGGCTTCCCGTCTGCTAACTTCGGTGTGCCTCTGGCGGGCTCCCTGATTCCATATATCGACAAACAGCTGGAAAGCGGTCAGTCGAAAGAGGAATGGAAAGGCCAGGTAGAAACTAACAAGATTCTGGCTAACCAGCAAATTGTTCCGATTGATGGCCACTGTGTTCGTATCGGTGCTATGCGCTGTCACTCCCAGGCATTGACGATCAAGCTGAAAAAAGATGTGCCATTAAACGAAGTGGAAGACATCATCCGTCAATCAAATGACTGGGCGAAAGTTGTGCCAAATACACGTGAAGCTTCAATGAGCGACCTTACCCCTGTGGCTGTCACTGGTACCTTGAGTGTTCCGGTTGGCCGTCTGCGCAAGCTAAACATGGGCAAAGAATATCTCGGCGCGTTCACTGTAGGCGACCAATTGCTGTGGGGTGCTGCTGAGCCTTTACGTCGTATGTTGCGTATTCTGATTGACTATAAAAATGCTTAATCGCATTTAAGTCGTAAATTCTAAAAGCCGGTCTTTATTGATCGGCTTTTTTGTGTAAGTATTATGTAAACATTTTACAAAAAACAAACATCCCGTTAATCTATGATTTTTCGCTATGCGATAATGACTGAGCTCACGATTAAGATGACTGTATATAACAAATTAAAACTTGCCATTTTAGCCATTATTGCTTCACAGACCAGTTATGCGATTAATGTGGATCCCGTACAAGTCCAGTCCGCACCTGGGGAGCTGCTGTATGCAGAAATGACCTTCCGACAATCTGATATCAATACCCCACTTGAAGTCAGTCTGGCTACACCAGAAGATCTGATCGCCATGGGCGCTGTACATCAGCCACCGGGTCATCTGAATTTCTTTACTCGCCGTAATAGCAACGGAACCGGGGTCATTACCATTACCTCATCACGTCCGGTGACCGATCGTGAGCTGAATATTATTGTCAAGATCAAGGAAGGAAATGCAGCCCGTTTGCAGCATATCCGGACCTCGCTGCAGACCAAAACAGATTTATTGCAAGCCAGCCTGAAACAGAATGAGCATACGCTATCCCCGGTCGTAGTCGCCAGCGAAAAAGATATTGCCTTGAACCTGCCGGTGAGTACCCAGTATCATCCTGCGCCGCAAAGAGCCCAAGCAGTCCCTCCTGCGGAAAAATCTCTGGTAGCACAATCAACGACACCTCCACCTCTATCGAGTAGCTCGATTCCCAAAGCGCTTACTGCATCTCATGCGGTTCAGCCTGAGCAGACAGTCACTGCTGAGTCGCAGAAGGTCGCAACTCAACCTGTAGTGGATTCTGATGGCCGAGCTACTCCAGCACAGGCTTTAGCACAAACAGATACTACCCAATCTCAGGTATCACTAGACCCGCTGGTCCAGAAATATCAAAAAGAGTTGGCGCAAAAACAGGCACAGGTAGCACCTACTCAAGCCAAAGCCTTGCCTAAAACAACAGCCCCTCAGGCTGCCAGCTATGTGGTGCAGTCCAATGAATCGCTCTGGAGCATTGCCTCACGAATTGCTCAGGAACAGCAACGTCCTGTACATGAAATCATGCAACAAGTGAAAGAGCGTAATGACCATGCCTTTATCGATGGCAACGTGAATCGCCTGCGTAAAGGTGCAGCCTTGAATCTGGATGGTATTGGCACAGTGTCGGCAGTGAAAGTGGCAAACCACAAGCAGGTTGAGGCTCCTACACGCCCTGCTGCGAAAACCAAATACCGTCTGAATGAGGCAGAAATGAGCTTGGTGGCTGAGAACCAGAACAATTCCAGCCATGTTTCTGCAAATCAGAACACAGAACAACAGCAAACTTCAAAAGAGTTGTCATTAAAAGTTATGACAGCCCGAGAAAAAACCGTTAAATTACAGAGAAACGTAACTGAATTAGAATTGGCTCTCAATCAGAAGGATCACAAAATTCAATTATTAAATGCCCGTCTTGCTCAACTGCAACAACAGCTGAAAGCACAACAGGTAGATAAGAAGCCAACTCATTAAAAAGTTATACATGAAGATTTATTTGGAATAGGCGAACACCAACGCTCTTCTATTCTTTAAGGGGTAACAACATGCTGATTTATGTGATTCCATTAGTAATATTGATCATTGTTTTGCTGGTTTTCAAAAAACGGCAAGATGCTCAGGCAGTAGATCAGGCAAAAACCAAAACGGTGAAGGCAAAGAAGCCAGCTACAGCTTCTAAAGTTACCCCGCAAAAAACCAAGGTGGTAGAGCCAGCAACCGCGAAAAAGACGGTTACACCGCTCTCTGACGATACCCGTAAAAAGATTGAAACCCTGATTCAGGAACGGAATTTCTTTTCAGCCGAAGCTAACATTAATCAGGCTTTAAATCGGGATAACTCCCAACATGAACTGTATTTACTGTTGCTTGATATTCATATCTTGCAAAAAGATGAATTTGCGATCTCTCAACTGATTAACCATATTCGCTCTTTAGAGCTGGATGATATTTTAACCCAAGCTGAAGCTAAGCAAAGTGAATATGCAAAAGCAGCAAATGCTGTTCAAGAAACTATTGATTTTCAAAGCGTGCAGCCACAAACTGTGACAGCACAGGATAATGCAGCGGCTCAGAGTGCCTTTGATAGTCTGGTTGCTCCAACACCCTCTAATGAGCAGGCATTTGACCAGTTACAGCAGGAATTACAGCCAGGTACACCGGCCGTCGCTCCTAAACCTGTACCCGACATCCAACCTCTGGAATTTAACTTTGAACCTGCTATTGCTGCGGCTAAAACCCTGCCAGTAGAAGACACACCTGCACCAGCAGCCAATAGCTTAGATTTTAACTTTCAAGATGCGGCTCCAGTTGAAGATATTAAGAGCACACCAGAAGCAGCAAGCGAACCAGCACCCGGTCTGGACTTTAAATTGGAGCTTGAACCTGCGGCAAATGTAGAGCCGACAGTGGTTACGCCATCGAATGAAGAGATTCAACCTTTAGATTTCTCTTTCTCATTGGATACACCTGCGACAGAAGCTGAAAAAACTACTGAAGCGCAGGTTGAATTTGACCTGTCAAACCTGACGACTCCTGTTGCAAGCGAAGTACCTGCGGAAACCTCTGGGCTGGACTTTAAATTCGATAACCCTGAGTCTGAAAAGCCAGTACCGGCTGCGACAGTAATTAATTTTGAAACTCCTGCTCCAGCTGTAACAGATCAAGGTGATCCACTGGTACAATCGTTCCCGGAATTAAGTGAGGTGAATGAAGCCGAGTTGAATCTCGAACTTGCCGAGCAATATATTCAATTAGGCGCTTATGCAGCCGCACGTGAAGTCATTGCAGAATCTGAAAATGAATACAGTCCTGAACAGCAGCAGCAGGCTGAGCAGTTACTGAATAGAATCGCTTCTTAAAATATTTCGATTTACACTAAAGCAGTCAGATTTGGCTGCTTTTTTTTATGATGAAAAATAATATTGCATTAATTTATATGGGCGGTACTTTCGGATGTGTGGGCGATCCGCTTGCTCCCATGTCGGCTGAGCTTTTCCTGCCTAAGCTTGAGCATCTACTGCATCAAGACTATGCCGTACAATGCTATCGTGCACCCGTCATTAAAGACAGTAGCGCCTGTACAGCCGCAGACTGGCTGCAACTGGTACAGTTCATTCAAGAGCTGCAATTACAGGAAATCCAGTATTTTATCGTTATTCATGGCACAGACACGCTCAGTTATGCCAGTGCTGTGCTGGCCCATTGTCTGGCCCAGTCCGCGCATGTGATATTGACCGGCAGCCAGTATCCCCTGCTCAATGTTCAGGGAGATGCGATCCGCGAATTTAGTGATGCTTTAGACAACCTGAGATTTGCCTTAGAGTCAGTGCTTCAGTCCCCCCCGGGAGTTTATCTGGCCTTTCACCAACAACTGCTGCACGCGCAAACAGCATTAAAACAACATACCACCGAACTGAATGCGTTTACCGGCTTAAAGTCGCATATTCCCCTTCAGCCTTCACAGCAAGTGTATCGGGTCACCCTTCAGAATATTGAAAAAGCTGCCGGCTTTAACTGCATGAGCATCATGATGCAGCCGATTGATTTAAGTCAGCAGTTAGCTAATCTGCGTAACCTTCTGCAACGGCCTCCGCATTTTCTGTTCCTGCAGGGCTTTGGAACAGGCAACCTGGCCGTAAACCAGGCTCTGGTTGCGCTTATTGATCAACTTTATGCACAAGGCTGTATTTCGGTACTCACCACCCAGGTCCCATTTGGCGCGACCGACCAGCGCTATGCCATTGCCGAATGGGTCCATGAATGCCAGATTTTACTCAATGACAGTTATGGACATGCCGATCTGTATGCAAAAGCCCTGAAAATGTATTTACAATACGAGACTGTAGAACAATGGCATCGCCATTGGTACGATTAGTCAGGGTTTGAGGTCTATATGCAACGTTTTGCAGTCGGGATTGAGTTTTCTGGAGCCAACTATCGGGGGTGGCAAACGCAGCAGCCGGGCGTAGCTAGTGTGCAGGAAACTATTGAAAAAGTACTCTCGAAAGTCGCCAATGAACCTGTCACTTTGCATGGTGCGGGTCGC
Organism: Acinetobacter sp. S4397-1; assembly: GCF_024129285.1. Classification (NCBI taxonomy): domain Bacteria; kingdom Pseudomonadati; phylum Pseudomonadota; class Gammaproteobacteria; order Moraxellales; family Moraxellaceae; genus Acinetobacter; species Acinetobacter sp. S4397-1. Next base: position 70,368 of record NZ_JAMXXZ010000007.1, on the reverse strand, counting down.
ACAGATGCCGGAGTACATGCCACAAATCTGGTTGCGCATTTTGATAGCTGTGCAATACGCTCTCTTCATGGCTGGCTACGTGGCTGTAACAGCCAGCTTCCAAAAGATATTTCGATCCAGTGGATCAAAGAAATGGATCAAAATTTTCATGCGCGCTTTAAGGCCCAAGCCCGCCGTTATCGTTATATTGTCTACAATCATCCCGTACGTCCCGCCTTGCTGCATAAGCAGGTGACCCATATTTACGATGCGCTGGATGTAGACAAGATGGTACAGGCTGCAACGAAGTTTGAAGGCACGCATAATTTTGAAAGCTTTCGTGCCGCCGCCTGTCAATCCAGGCAGCCAGTCCGCCATGTCAGTCATTGCCGTCTGATCCGGCATGGTCTTTATCTGGTCCTTGATATTCAGGCCGATGGCTTCCTGCACCATATGGTGCGTAATATCATGGGCTGTTTACTGGAAATTGGTCAGGGCATGTATGATATTGACCATATTGATAGCATTTTCGCAGCTGAAGACCGTAAAGCTGCTGGGATTACCGCTGCCCCGGATGGTCTATATTTTATCCAGGCTGAATATCCGCAACAGTTTAATTTGCCCCAGGTTCCTTTAGGGCCGCATTGGCTTAACCTGCCAAAATAATCTTAAAAATTTTGACCTTCCCTAATCCTTCCTATCAGCAACTGCATGCCGGTCAAAATAAAGCAATAAAAATCCCTCATGTTAGGAGGGACTTAGGGAGGTAACTTAACGCTGTTTGCGCTTGCGATATTCTACTGGGGTCTCATTGGTCCAGCGTTTAAAAGCCCGATAGAATGTACTCGGCTCTGAAAATCCGGTCAGATAGACAATCCGTTCAACACTTTCATTGGTGCCAGCGAGCAAACGTTTGGCCAGACGACAGCGATAATCTGAAAGAATCTGCTGAAAGCTGGTATTGGCTTCACTGAGCTGGGTTCGCAAACGGCGTGGCGTAATATTCAGCTGTGCTGCCACGGTTTCCAAAGTGGTTTCGCCACTTTCCAGGGTAGAGCCAATCGCACGACGTACTTCCCCCACCAGATCATAGCGTGCCAGTTCTTGCAACTTTTCAATGGCTAACTGCTCATGCAACTGTAACAGTTCCGGTTCTGCCTGCCACAGTGGATAATCGAGAATACTTGGATCAAAATATAATCGGGTTTCTTTTTGTCCTAGGCTGACCGGACATTCATAAACACGGAAATATTCATCATCGGTTGCCCCTCTGGAAAAGTTAAAGTCGATATAAATCGGTTCAAAGCGTCCTTCTGTAATAAATTTAAAGAAGCGCAGCACGCCTGACATCGCACATTCGGTAAAATGCCGGTTAACCAGACTTTCTGGAAAACGCTGTTCTCCATTACTCAGATAGCAGCGATCATCCTCAATGACCAGTTTAGCATCAAAGGCATCACTGATCAGACGCTGATAGGCCAGTGCCCGCTTAAGCCCTTCGCCAAAGTTTTCAGAAGAGATAAACAGATGTTCAATCACTTGCCCTCGATAAAGCGGTAAATGCTCCCCCAGATGTAAGCCGATATCTGGATCCTTACTGACTTCTTCTGCGGCAACCCAGAAGGCATACTGAGCACTTAATGGAGTACGATCATTGGCCTCCACCTGATTTAAAGCCACTCCGGCTTTGCTCAGAAGCTCTTCTGTAGGTAACCCTGCACGACGAATTGCCTGATAACCTAAACGCAATACGACGGATGCATCCGTTAGCTGACTCACTCAAAAACCTTCCTTGTATGTACTTCATTTATACTTAAAAAGATTAAAATTAGATTAACTGCGATTGACCAAACTGACAACACAAACTCGCATTTTTTTAGTTAAAACTTTTGTACACTGCTTTGCTTGTTTTACTGACAGATGATCAGTCTACCACCCGTTTCATCTTGCTTTTCGCAAAAAAATTGCCTATAATTTGCGCCTTTCCAATTTATTCATTCAGGTAGGCTATGGCCAATAAAGAGGAACTCATCGAGTTCGAAGGCGTTGTCACCGAGACGCTTCCTAATACTATGTTCCGTGTACGTTTAGAGAACGGTCACGAAGTGATTGCCCACATTTCAGGTAAAATGCGTAAACACTATATTCGTATTTTGACTGGCGATAGTGTGAAGGTAGAAATGACTCCTTATGATTTGACTAAGGGTCGTATCACTTATCGTGCACGCTAAGTTTGAGCGGAAGCAAAAAGCCACTTTTTAGTGGCTTTTTTTGTCCCTGATGACTCTTTTTATACCTGTTATATCTGAAAAATTTTGCCGAATCTCTAGAGCACCTCAATGCTTTCTATTAAATCTCCACCCATTTAAAAACTATAAAACCAATAGTTGGCCCTGATTGCTCTAAAGCCAGCTCAGCATTTGCCTAAACGCCAGATGATGCAATTGGCCGTCTGCCAAATTACAACAATACCGCTTCCCAACTTTACTATAATTTTCATATCGCCCTGATGGGAGTGAAATTATGTTATTTGCTTATCCAAAGGCAGCCAACTCGCTTGGCTTATTCACTGCTCTGCTATTCTCCTTGAGCGCCTGCACTTCTCCTCTCAGCAGCTCTCAAATAGATCGGGAAGCTTATCTACAGAGCTTTATTGGGCAAAGTAGCGAGCTGATTGACCAAAATCTGGACTTGAAACGTTTAGGCTATCAGCAGATCAGCGAGCCGCATCTGAGCGAGCAACAACTCAGCTATATTGTACAGCGTCCCCTCACGATTCCTTTACCCATTGCCCAGTTTCCAGCAGCAGGCACAGGCGCTGTCCCAATACCGACCAATATCAGCCCTGTGACTGGTTATGATGTCAATCTGCAATGCAAGATCAGCTTTCTGCTTAAAAACAATATTGCCACTGCAGTTCGTACTACTGGCCGCACCTGCTGACAGGTTAAATCTGAGTACATAAAAAACGCAGCTCAAGCTGCGTTTTTTTCACCCTATCTGATTTAGTTCAAGGCAGCGACGACAGCTTGGCCCATTTCCACTGTACCCACTCTCTGCATGCCTTCAGACATGATATCAGTCGTACGCAGACCTTGATCCAGTACATTACCAACCGCATCTTCAATGGCTTTTGCCGCCTCTTCTGCACGGAAGGTGTACCGTAGCATCATCGCCACAGACAGAATAGTCGCTAAGGGGTTAGCAATATTCTGACCCGCAATATCAGGCGCCGAACCATGACAAGGCTCATACATCCCTTTGCCGTTTTCATCCAAGGATGCCGATGGCAACATACCGATTGAACCAGTCAGCATCGCGGCTTCATCAGACAGGATGTCACCAAACAGGTTCCCGGTCACGATCACATCAAACTGTTTTGGCGCACGTACCAGTTGCATGGCGGCATTATCGACATACATATGTGAAAGGTTGATATTTGGATAGTGTTCTTCTTTCAATGCCGTAACAGTTTGCTTCCAAAGCTCGGTGACTTCCAGCACGTTGGCTTTATCTACCGAACACACTTTACCGCCACGTAAACTGGCCATTTCAAATGCAACTTTGGCAATACGCTTGATTTCAGATTCTGAATAGACATCAGTGTTATACCCCTGCTTCTCGCCATTTTCCAATTCACGGATACCACGTGGCTGACCGAAGTAAATACCACCAGTCAATTCGCGTACGATCAGAATATCCAGACCTGCCACAATCTCAGGCTTTAAACTTGAAGCATCAGCCAGTTGCGGATAAAGAATCGCTGGACGCAGGTTGGCAAATAAATTCAGTTCACTGCGTAATTTTAACAGGCCACGTTCAGGACGGATCGAGCGTTCAATGTTATCCCATTGAGGACCACCCACTGCACCCAGCAAAATCGCATCGGCTTTTTTGGCCTGCTCAGAGGTTACTTCCGGATAAGGCGAACCATGCGCATCGATCGCAGCACCACCGAGTAAGCCCTGTTCCCATGTTAAACCCAGATTAAATTTTTCATTAACTCGTGTCAGCACTTGCTCTGCGGCTTTTACGATTTCAGGACCAATACCGTCACCAGCTAAAATCAAAATTTGTTTAGACATGAGATTTTCCATTTATAGGGTCAGGCAGGTGCCTGAGGGGTTAAATTTTTCTTTCTACAAACTCTGCAATCCCGGTGACTGCGTTATAAGGTTTGCAAAAACGACGAATTGTTTTCTGCTCCTGTAGTAAATCCACACAAAGCGGATCTGGTGCAGAGGCATTTAATAAACTTTTATTGTGTGCTTTACGCTCACGATACATTTTAAAGGTATAGTTCTGGTTGGCCTTGAAACGCTGGAACAGGTGCAGGGTTTCGGCCTTATCCTTGCTAATCGGATAAAAACGTACCACCAGTTCATGCTGTCCTGCAGGTACCGATAAATAAATCGGGTTCGCCTGCTTCAGGTTTTCGGCCTGCAAGCGCACCAGATTCTGCTTCATCGCTTCGGCACTGATTCGGCCATTGCCGGCATGGACAATCGGGGTTTCATTCCAACGCTCAAACTGACAGTCCGATGTTCCAGCACAGTAAATCCGGGCATGGGATGGATTTGGCGTATTATCCTGTCCATGCTTGAGTTTCAGGGTATCGATACTTTGACACGCGCCCAACAGCATCGATACTGCAGTTAAAGCAAGCCACTGTTTCCAATCATTTGCCATAAGATCTGTCTTACCCATCAAAAAACTCAATAATCTTTTGATATTAGCAAGGGTCAAGCAGTCATGCCATGATAATTTTTACTGTTTTATGGCTGAATTTCAGCAAATACCCATGGACGTGATTGCTTGGTTTTTTCTTCATAGGCACGAATATCATCTGCTGCCTGTAAAGTTAAACCAATATCATCCAAACCATTCAACAAACAATGCTTGCGGAATGGATCAACTTCAAATTTAAAAGCCTCACCCGCTGGGGTACGAACTTCCTGCGCTTCCAGATCAATGGTCAACCGATAACCTTCGCTCGCCGCACATTCTTTAAATAATTGATCTACAATTTCTTCAGACAAAATGACCGGCAACATGCCATTTTTAAAGCTGTTATTAAAGAAAATATCAGCATAGCTTGGTGCAATCACGGTGCGGAAACCATACTCTTCCAAAGCCCAGGGTGCATGTTCACGACTTGAACCACACCCAAAGTTAGCCCGAGAAATTAAGATCGTTGCACCTTGATAACGCGGCTGGTTCAACACAAAATCTGGATTGATAGGACGTTTTGAATTGTCTTGACCCGGATAGCCTTCATCCAGATAACGTAATTCATCAAATAAGTTATCGCCAAAACCTGTACGTTTGATCGATTTCAAAAACTGCTTTGGAATGATTAAATCGGTATCCACATTGGCACGGTCTAATGGTGCAACGATACCTTGTTCAACGGTATATTTTTTCATGATTATTTCCCAATGAATCCGTAACCTCTCCCTCATCCTCTCCTCACCTAAGAGGGTATTCCTTCTCCCTCAGGGAAGGTTGGAATGAGGACTTAAATTAGAATGAACGCACATCCACAAAGTGACCGGCAATGGCGGCAGCAGCGGCCATCGCTGGACTCACCAGATGAGTACGACCGCCATTGCCCTGACGACCTTCGAAGTTACGGTTAGAGGTGGACGCACAATGTTCACCCGGTTGCAATTTGTCAGCATTCATTGCCAAACACATTGAACACCCCGGTTCGCGCCATTCAAAGCCCGCTTCAATCAAGATTTTGTCCAAACCTTCAGCTTCAGCTTGGGCTTTGACCAAACCAGAACCAGGAACCACCATGGCCTGTTTAATGCTACTGGCCACTCTTTTGCCTTTCGCAACTTCAGCGGCTGCACGAATATCTTCAATACGCGAGTTGGTACAAGAACCAATAAACACACGGTCTAATTGAATATCCGCCAAGGCTTGACCTGCGGTTAAACCCATATAGTTATATGCACGGGTCCAGTCATTGCGTTGCACCTCATCTCTGGCCTGTTCCAACGTTGGAACAGCAGCAGACACAGGAATCACCATTTCAGGAGAAGTTCCCCATGATACTTGTGGTTCAATCTCTTCGCCTTGTAACACGACTACTGTGTCAAAGTGCGCACCTTCATCAGAATGCAAGGTATTCCAATACGCAACTGCAGCATCCCACTGTTCGCCTTTCGGTGCATAAGGACGGCCTTTCACATATTCAATCGTTTTGTCATCGACAGCCACCATACCCACACGCGCCCCGCCTTCAATGGCCATGTTACAGACTGTCATACGACCTTCCATGGACATATCACGGAACACTTGACCGCCAAATTCAATCGCGTGACCCGTACCGCCCGCGGTCCCAATTTTACCAATAATGGCCAAGACCACGTCTTTCGGGGTAACGCCCTGACCCAACTTGCCGTCCACGCGGACCAGCATGTTCTTCATTTTCTTTTGAACCAAGCACTGGGTAGCCAATACATGTTCAACTTCTGAAGTTCCAATGCCATGAGCCAAACAGCCGAATGCGCCATGTGTTGCAGTATGCGAGTCACCACAGACCACCGTCATCCCCGGCAAGGTCAATCCCTGTTCTGGACCGACAACGTGAGCAATCCCTTGGCGAATATCGTTAATATCAAACTGCACCACATTAAAGGTCTTACAGTTATCATCCAAGGTTTGGACCTGAATACGTGAAGTATCATCTTCAATCCCGGCAATTCCTTCAGAACGTTCTTTGGTTGAGGTCGGAACGTTATGGTCAGGAGTCGCCACGTTGGCACTTAAACGCCAAGGCTTACGGCCCGCAAGCTGCAAGCCTTCAAATGCCTGTGGAGAAGTCACTTCATGCAATAAATGGCGGTCGATATACAGTAATGCAGAGCCATCATCTCGTTGTTTTACTAAATGGTCATCCCACAATTTGTCATACAAAGTCTTTGCTTTTTGGTTGTCGCCTGCCATGTCGATGTGCTCCACTGGACTGGGTAATTCTTTCATTGATATTGATTATAACCACGTTTTTACATAAATCTAATTTATCGTTTTTATTAATTAAAAAACCTTTTGGAATATTTTAAATCTGTTTTACTCAGCGCCTGATCTGCTTAAACGCAAAGATTTTAAGTAGGTTTTCAGGAGTTTCCCTGCCTTTATACTCTTATTCTCCCCCTAGTTTGCTTTCTATTTTCCGTATGGATTTAGCTGTTTTCTACTCCCTTCATTTTCTGTAAAAACCATCATTCAATAAACCAATAATCATCAATCAGAATTTCTTTTTTACTTTTTAAATGATAATAATTATCATTTAGTGAATTCCAATCTTTAGTGGTGATCGTTATGGCTCGCATTCAACATTTTATCCACAGCAACCAGCGTATTTTCAAAAAGACCTTAAGTTATTACCTCATGCACATTACGGTCGCCATGCTCGTTACTTATGTAGTCACCGGCAATGTCTGGATGGCAATCACTCTCAGCTTACTTGAACCGACTGTGCAAGCCTTTGCTTTCTTCTTTCATGAACAGATATGGAATCGAAAAGGCCAGAAACAAGCACCCACGCAAGACATTAAAGCTTAAGCCTAGTCCAGAGTAGTTGTGAGCTGGAGGTGCCAATCGCCACCACCTCTGCCACAACTACTGCAACAACGGTCACAACGACTCATGGCAAATGCTGAATTGTGACAATGTTCATGGAGAGCGTCCGCTAAAGAAGATCAATTGCTCCTCGATATTTTTGAAAGTTCAGCCAGATCATCTCAAAAACCACCCCTCAGCCAAATATAGAGCAGTGGATGGATGCACAGGCAGATGTCTCTTATCGAGAGGATTATAGGAATCTTGCAGACTTGTCCCAATGCGCTGAGAAAAAGTTTATTTATTAAAAAATACTCAAATATGAACAAGCTGGCCAATTAATTTTAAATTTACATAATTTCACTTTGATTTATTCCCAAATAATTACAATAATAAAATTAAGCATGAAAATTCTTTATAGGTAATCAAAATGAATCTCGCAGCCTTTGAAGCCTTTGTAAAAGTTATGGAAACCGGCTCAATTTCCCTAGCTGCAGATCAGCTTTTTATTACCCAGCCTGCCGTGACCAAACGTATTCATAGTTTGGAAGACTATTTTGGGGTCAAGCTGTTTGAGTCTGCTGGCCGCGGCGTACAGGCCACCCATGCCGCCCATTCATTGCTGCCTAAAGTCAAAAACTGGCTGAACGAGCTGGGAGATATTCATTATACCCTGAGTCATGAACAGGGTCAGATACAGGGAAAATTAAAGATTGGCACCAGCCATCATATTGGCCTACATCATCTGCCGAGCCATTTACGTAACTATGTGCAGCAGTATCCGGATGTCACTCTGGATGTACATTTTGTCGATTCTGAACAGGCGCATGAACAGGTGATTGCCGGTGACCTGGAGCTGGCCTTTCTCACCTTGCCGCCGCGTGGCAATGAACGCCTGAACTATGTCACCATCTGGAATGATCCTCTGGTTTTTGTGGCAGCCCCGTTTCATCCTCTGGCCCAGCAAAAAAAACTGAGTCTGGAGGATTTACTCAATTACCCAAGCCTGTTGCCCTCTTCACAGACCTATACCTCGCAGATCACGCTGGCCGAGTTTGAAAAACGCGGTATCAAACCTAAAGTTACCATGAGCAACAACCCACTGGAATCGATCCGCATGCTGGTATCCATCGGGCTGGGCTGGTCAGTTTTACCCAAAACCCTGGTCAATCATGATTTGCAGCAACTGGATATTAATCTGCAAATGAACCGCAGTCTGGGCATGGTCTGGCATCCGGGCCGGACCCAGTCCAAAGCGGCGGAAGCCCTGGTACAGCTGATGCAAAATCCTGCGCTCTAAATCTGACTCTGCTCTGCTGCATCTATGGCGATGCAGCATTTTGTTACCGAATACCTCGCATCTCATGATGGCTTTAGAGTACTTTTAAGATAAACAAATTCATTTAATACAATGAATACTTAAAATGTATTTGAAGGGACGGACCGGATGCAGCTTCATTCTTATTCCAAAACCTTATCTGCTACGGCACAAGACAGAACTGATGAGGCTGAGCTGTGGCAGTCTCTCAGGCCCAGCCTCAAACCTACGCCGCATCTTGACTTTAAAGATGAGCACAGCGCGCGCAAGGTCTTGCGTGAGTATTTTCTGAATACTTTCGATACCTATGAGCAGTTATTTGACTGTCTAAAAAATGATGAAGCCTATTATCATAAACCCATCTCTTTACGCCATCCGCTGATTTTTTATTTTGGTCATACGGCGACTTTTTTCATTAATAAATTATTATTGGCCAAACTTGTCCAGGAACGCCTGAATCCACGCTTTGAAAGCCTTTTCGCTATTGGGGTCGATGAAATGAGCTGGGATGATCTGGATGAGCAGAATTATGATTGGCCAAGTGTGCAGGCCGTTCGTGATTACCGGCATCAGGTTCGCGCCCTGATCCTGAATATTCTGGAGCATGCACCCTTAACGCTTCCCCTGAACTGGCAACATCCCTGGTGGACTATCCTCATGGGGATTGAGCATGAGCGTATTCATCTGGAAACCTCATCGGTGCTGATTCGCCAGCATCAATTACACTATGTGCAAAACCATCCGTTGTGGCGTGCCAATGTGATCACCGGCATTGCTCCCGAAAACCGCCTGCTGGCCGTCCCTGCTGGACTGGTCATTTTAGATAAAGATTTTCACAGTCCCTTTTATGGCTGGGACAATGAATATGGCCATCATCATGCCGACATTCCAGCCTTTGAGGCGGCGCAATATCTGGTGTCGAATCAGGAATTCTTAGAGTTTGTCGAAGCAGACGGCTATCAATATCCCGATTACTGGAGTGAAGAAGGACAGCAATGGTTAGAATTTTCTCAGGCGACCCATCCCACCTTCTGGGTCAAGACTGAACTTGGCTGGTCCCTGCGGCTGATGCTGGAAGAGGTTCCCATGCCTTGGGACTGGCCGGTAGAGGTAAATTATCATGAAGCCAAAGCTTTCTGTCAGTGGAAATCGCAGCAGCTCGATCAGCCGATTCGTCTGCCCACCGAGGATGAATGGTATCGGCTCTATACTGTGTCGGGTCTGGACCCGACTCTACCGAGTCCGGCACAGGCCAATATCGAACTGAAATATGCACCGCACTCCTGCCCGGTTGATCAGTTTCAGCAGGGCGATTTTTATGATGTTCAGGGCAACGTCTGGCAATGGACCGAAACTGCCATTTATCCGTTTGAAGGCTTTCAGGTACATCCTTTTTATGATGATTTTAGTACCCCTACTTTTGATGGCCAGCATCACCTGATTAAAGGCGGCTCTTGGATTTCAGCCGGAAATGAGGCCTTACACAGTTCACGTTATGCCTTTAGACGGCATTTTTTCCAGCATGCCGGTTTTCGTTATGTGGCAGCCACGGATGCCTTACCACAATTCCAGTCGCAGTATGAAAGTGATCAGCTGGTCTCGCAATATCTGGAATTCCAGTATGGCGCTGATTATTTCAATGTTTCCAATTTTGCCCAGACGCTGGTCAATCTGGCGCGTCCTTATTTCCAAGCCACGCCCTGCCACAAAGCACTTGATGTCGGCTGTGCCACCGGACGTGCCAGCTTTGAACCGGCACGTGATTTTGATCAGGTCACCGGGCTGGACTTTTCCGCACGGTTTATCCAGATGGGCGTAAAACTGATTCAGGAAGATCGCCTGCACTACCGCATTCCAGTCGAAGGTGACCTGATGGAGGATAAAAGCTTTAGCTTAAAGGAACTAGGACTGGCGCAGCACAAATCCAGAGTTGAATTCTTCCAGGCCGATGCCTGTAATCTGAAACCGCATTTTAAAGAATATGATTTTATTCTGGCTGCCAATCTGCTGGACCGCCTGCATCATCCCAAAGCCTTCCTGAAGGAGATTTATAAACGCCTGAATATTGGTGGAATCCTGTTGCTGAGTTCGCCCTATACCTGGATAGAAGACCATACGGCGCGCAGTGAATGGCTGGGTGGTTTTTTACAAGATGGAAAAGCCTTAACCACACTCGAAGGAATTTCGGCGCTTCTCAATGAACATTTTGAGCTGCTGGCTGAACCGCAGGATGTGCCCTTTGTCATTCGTGAAACTGCACGTAAATATCAGCACAGTCTGGCGCAGCTCACGATCTGGAAACGCACCCATTAATCTAGTCCAAGACCAGGAATTTTTAGTAAAAATTAAAAAAAGAGGAAGATACCAGGTCTTCCTCTTTTTTCTTTCTAAGCCCTTAGAATGGCTTAGCGGGTTGTTTCATGTAAGGATTCATTGAGCTGGTCGACTACAATCGCCCATTCTCCATCCGATGCAATTTTTTCTGTCAGAAACTGACGTTGAGCTTCATTCCAGAAAGGAGCTTCCAGTAAGGTCAGATCTTTATGTAACTGGTGCTCGTGAATAAATTTGGCAATTCCTTCTTCACTTGAATCCAGACCTAACTGTGCAAATAAGTGTGTCATACGCGGTCGAACTAGAGTCATATTCAGCACCTCAGCTTTTGCTATTGTTATCATGTTATGGCTATTTTGTGTCCCTGAGCATAGCATGTTTGTTCCGGCACGCGCAGCCTAAAAAGTACTGCGACTTTCGTCCTAGTGGGCATAAAAAAGCACAACCGGCGTTGTGCTGTAGCACTACAATAAATTAAATTGACCAGTCCTGAATGTCCCAGCCCTGCTCAATGGCAAGCGCTTTCAGACGATCATCCGGATTGACAGCAATGGCATGATCAGCATACTCCAGCAGAAAACGGTCATTAATCGAATCAGAATAGGCCCACGACTCTTGCACCTGACGGCCTGCCAGCCACTGATCCAGACGTGCCAGCTTGCCTTGCTGATAGCAGGCAATATTAATCACCTTGCCGGTATATTTACCCTCCACCCTTTCAGCATTGGTGGCAATAATCTCGCTAATGCCAAACTCTTGGAAAATAGGCGCGGTAATAAAGTCCGACGTCGCGGTAATTCCCACAATTTCATGGCCAGCCTCCTTATGACGCTGAATGGCTTTAAAACCCTCTGGGCGCATTTGCGGGCGAATCACTTTTTGCATGAACAATTGATGTAATTCGGTCAGATAATCCTGCTCATGTTGGGTTAGAAACTGGAATACAAATTCGTTATAGGCAATCGGGTCCAGCTGGCCTTTTTTATAATCTTCATAAAATTTATCGTTTATGGCGCGATGCTGAACTGGATCAACCAGACCTTCATGAACCAAAAACTCTCCCCAAGAATGATCTGAATCAGTATTTAACAAGGTGTGATCGAGATCAAATAGTGCCAATTTCATGAAAATACTCGTAAAAACTGAAATTTAAGAAAAAATTTGTAAATCTATCTCCGCTAGTCGATAGAAATTCGTTAAGATCATAACAATTTTAACATTTTTAAACTTTGCTTTTTGTGTGCAGGATAAAGAAATAAACATCCCCCAGAAGCAAAGGCATAAATTAAACAAATTTTTTAGGTAGCCAAATGATCGACTCTGAAGGTTTCCGACCGAATGTCGGGATCATTTTGGCAAACGATGCTGGACAGGTTTTATGGGCAAAACGCATTGGTCATAATGCATGGCAATTTCCACAAGGCGGGATCCAATTTGGAGAAACCCCCGAGCAGGCACTCTATCGTGAGCTGAGAGAAGAAGTTGGCTTACTGCCTGAACATGTCCAAATAGTTGCGCAAACCAAAGGCTGGTTGCGTTATCGTTTGCCACACCGCTATATACGTACGGATTCAGATCCGGTATGTATCGGTCAAAAGCAAAAGTGGTTTTTACTCAAATTGACGGCGCCGGTACAGCACATTCAGTTGAACCTGTCCGACCCACCAGAATTTGATCAGTGGCAATGGGTCAGTTATTGGTATCCATTGGGCCAGGTCGTGAATTTTAAACGTGATGTTTATCGCAAGGCAATGATCGAGTTGTGCCAGCAGCTCCCACAGCAAAAACCTTAAAAAATCGCATCAATATGCAGATTTTTTGGCTGGCTATTGTTATAAATAAGTATCCGATTAAAATTCTGAGTATGACGGAGCAGAACTGATGTCAAATATGCAACTGGACACTTTAAGACGCATTGTTCAAGAAATCAATGCTTCGGCCAGTTTGCATGAATCTCTCGAGATTATGGTCAATCATGTGGCTGCCGCCATGCATGTGGATGTCTGCTCCATCTATCTACTGGATGAACGCAACCAGCGTTATCTATTGATGGCTTCTAAGGGTCTAAACTCTGAGTCTGTCGGCCATGTCTCCTTGCATACCAGTGAAGGTCTGGTGGGTCTGGTCGGGCAGCGTGAAGAAATCGTCAACCTCGATAATGCCTCCAAACACGAACGCTTTATGTACCTGCCTGCAACCGGAGAAGAGATTTATAACTCTTTTCTCGGCGTGCCGGTCATGTACCGTCGCAAAGTGATGGGTGTACTGGTGGTCCAGAACAAAGAACCTCAGGATTTTTCTGAAGCAGCGGAATCTTTTCTGGTCACGCTTTGTGCCCAGTTGTCGGGCGTGATTGCACATGCCCACGCGGTTGGCAATATTGATGTCTTTCGCAAGCCCAGCAATCTGCCTGCCTATAAAACCTTTCAGGGAATCTCCGGCTCTGGCGGAATTGCACTGGGCCGCGCTGTTATTCTCTATCCGCCCGCCGATCTGGCCGCTGTACCAGATCGCGAAGCCGACGATATTAGTGAAGAATTACAGCTTCTGGACAATGCCCTAGATTCAGTGCGTGAAGAAATTCAGGCGCTGGATGAAAAAATGCAGGATGCACTGATGGCCGAAGAACGCGCCCTGTTTAGTGTGTTCCTGCGCATGCTGGATGAAAATGCCCTGCCGGCTGAAATTAAAGCTGAAATTCGTGATGGAAACTGGGCACAAGGCGCAGTCCGTATTGTAATTGATAGCCATGTGGCCCAGTTCGCCCAGATGGAAGATGACTATTTGCGGGAACGGGTTGCAGATCTGAAAGATCTGGGACGGCGCATTCTGGCACGCTTACAGGAAGCGGATTCCAGCCACCGTGAACTGACCGACGAAAGTATCCTGATTGGTGAAGAAATTTCGACGGCTGCCCTGGTCGAATTGCCGGTCGATAAGATTGCAGCGATTGTAACCTCTGAAGGGGCCATGAACTCGCATATGGTTATTGTGGCACGCGCCCTCGGTATTCCTACCGTGGTCGGGGTGACCGAGCTGCCAATCAGTAGCATTGATGATGTAGAAATGATTGTGGATGCACATCAGGGCCGGGTGTTTATCAATCCGCCGCGCCGCCTGCGTACCCGTTATAAAGAAATTCAAAAAGAAGAAGAACTGATTGCCAAAGACCTGCGGCAGTATGAAACCAAAGATACCATTACCCCAGATGGCATTGTGGTGAAACTGTATGTCAATACCGGCCTGATGATTGATGTGGTTCGTGGCGTTCAACGGGGTGCCAAAGGCGTTGGCCTTTATCGCTCTGAAATTCCTTTTATGCTGCGAGATCGCTTTCCTGGTGAAGAAGAGCAACGCGCCATTTACCGTCAGCAGCTGAGCCATTTTGCCAACAAACCGGTGGTCATGCGTACCCTGGATATTGGTGCCGACAAGGATCTGCCTTATTTTTCCATTGAAGAAGAAAATTCAGCCTTGGGCTGGCGTGGCATCCGTTTTACCCTCGATCATCCGGAGATTTTCTCTTCCCAGATTCGCGCCATGCTGAAAGCCAGTATCGGGCTGAATAATCTGCATATTCTGCTGCCAATGGTGACCAGTGTCAGCGAAGTCGAAGAAGCTTTATATTTGCTGGAACGCGACCATCATGCCGTTCAGGAAGAAGAACAGGTCAAAATTACCAAACCCAAAATCGGTATTATGGTGGAAGTGCCCAGTATCTTATATCAGATTGATGAGTTCTCGGAACTGGTGGACTTTTTTTCGGTCGGCTCCAATGACCTGACCCAGTACTTGCTGGCAGTTGACCGTAATAATCCGCGGGTGGCCAATGTCTATTCTCATTTGCATCCTGCTGTCTTACGCGCGCTGGACCGTCTGGTTCAAGACTGTCATCGCAATGAAAAGCCGGTCAGTATTTGTGGTGAAATGGCAGGAGATCCGCTTTCTGCAATTCTATTGATGGCAATGGGCTTTAATACCCTGTCGATGAGTTCCAGTAATATTTTGCGGGTCCGCAAGGCGATCTGTCATGTACCGATGAACGATGCGCAAGAGATGCTGGCACATGCCTTAAAAATGGATAATCCTCTGGTGGTGAAAAGCCGGATTGAATATTATTTTAAAACCCATGGGCTGGGGGATATGGTGAAAGCAACCACCCGGATTGTCGGGGCTTAAACACCAGCCGCCAAAAAATGCAGTAATAAAAAAGGGCGATCATCTTGTTGATATCGCCCTTGTTTGTGCTTGGTGTAGCCACGTTTCGCATTTTTCTTCCGGTCTACAAAGACCTGACTCTTGTTGACCTCATGCATGTGTTTCGCCACGAAGTTGTGAATAACCACTTCTGGCAGTGCTTTTTTCTTTGCCATCGCGCTGTCCTTTTTCAGTTGATGAGTTTTAGTCTCGGTTCAGGTTTTCGGTTGAGTCAACCTGCAAATCCTGTGGATTTCAGTTATTGCCTATAGGATTAATGGGTTCATAGGGTTTAAATTCAAGCCCGGTCAGCTTGCATTATTTCTTGCATGTAGGCGCTCATTTCCATGAGCTTGAGAAAAGCTGATCATACGCTTTTTTGTACATTGTACAATGGTTTTTTATTCAGCCAAGCTGGGCGGATTACAGCATCCAGAAAATAGAAGACAGGTTCTTAAGCTGCCAAGACCCGCCCCAACACCCGTTCCACATCCACCTGCTTCGCCTCAATCATTCCCGCCACACGGCCATGAAAACCGCTATAGCGGGTTTGAATAAATCCATCAGCTACATAGTCCGGGGCATGACGTGTCAGCAACACCGCTTGGGCCAAAATCACCAGACGGCTGACCAGACTGCGTCCCATAAACTGTAATTCCTCGGGCGGCTGCTGGAAGAGTTTAAATAAAGACTGCAATTCCGTTTTTAGCGTTTCATTGTGCATAGCGGTAGATGCCCAGTCTTTAAACAGCATTTCCATCGACTCAGGTTCACGTGCAATGGCACGCAGTACATCCAGACACATGACATTGCCTGAACCTTCCCAAATGGTATTTACCGGGGCTTCTTTAAAGATGCGCGCCATAATACCATCGTCAACATAACCATTACCGCCCAAGACTTCCATCGCCTCGCCTGTCAGCTCGACAGCCCGTTTGCAAATCCAGAATTTAGATGCCGGTGTCATGATGCGTTTCCATGCCAGTGCTAAGGCATCATCGGATTCATAACAATGCGCCAAATGGAAACTAAGTTGCATGGCCGCTTCAGTTTCTAAAGCCAAATCTGCCAACACGGCGCGCATCAAGGGCTGTTCAACCAAATGCTTGCCAAAAGCCTTACGCTGACGGGTATAGGCAAGGCATTGTACCAGAGCTTGGCGCAGCATGGCCGTACTGCCCACCGAACAGGTAAGCCGAGTGTAATTCGCCATTTCGATAATCGTGGGAATCCCACGCCCGGCTTCACCAATCATTATGCCCCAGGCCTGATTAAATTCGACCTCGGAACTGGAATTACTGCGATTGCCGACTTTGTCTTTTAAGCGCTGCACATGAATATTATTTTTTGTGCCATCGTCCAGCCAGCGTGGTACAAAGAAGCAGGCCAATCCTTCCTGCTCGGTTTTCGCCACCACCAAATGTGCATCACACATCGGCGCAGAAAAAAACCATTTATGTCCGGTCAGCACATAGGCTTTGCCACGGCCCGGCTCCGCAATCGGTACAGCAACGGTCTGATTCGCCCGCACATCTGAACCACCTTGCTTCTCGGTCATGCCCATGCCTAGCCAAATTGATTTTTTCTGGGCAATCGGTACATCGCGCTCATCGTATTCAGTCGATAACAGTTGATCACCCAGCTTTGCCCATAGCTCAGGTTCACGCTGGATGAGCGGAATACTGCCCAGCGTCATGGAATTGGGGCACAGGTTGCCACATTCGATCTGTCCAGCCAGATAAAATCGAGCCGCCCACTCCACCCATCTGGATGGAGATTGCGGGTGGTTAAAGGGATAGGCATGTGTGTCGAAGTGACGGTTCAAGCCCATCCATTTGTGCCAGGAGGGATGAAATTCAATGAAATCTTTACGACGGCCACGGGCATCAAAGGCATGCAAGATGGGAGGATGTTGATTGGCCAGTTCGGCATGTTGATAATATTCGGCTGAACCGGCCATTTGTGCCATTTTAGACAAGGTGGCCTGATCTTGGCTGCCATAGCGCTGTAAAATTTGCTGTAATACGATATCGGTTTCAAATAAATTATAATCCTGCTTTTCATCAAACTGGTTGTGAATTTGATGGGTCGTCCATGTCTGCATTGCTCTCATTCCTGTTTTATTTTTATGGCTGTTTTCATCCCAGTATAGTCAATAAATCGCCCCCGCATAGGCAGTTTTTAAAATAAAAATTTTCTATGGAAAATCAGCGAGGCGCATGTGCTGTATAGCTTCTATATGCCAGATGACCTAGGCCAAGACTGCTGTAACGGAGCCATCCACTACAACTCGCCAGACCCGTCAATTCATTTAATTTCAAATAAATAACAAAAACTTGAATGATCGAAATAAACGGTTAATGCAAACATAATATTCTATTTGTCAAAATGCATAATTCTGATTAATCTCAGAGTCTAACACTCCGCTTAGAGCAATAAGATAACCACAACTTTCATGTTATTTTGCTTCTAGACATTTTTGCATTTTTTAATTTTTCGGTTTTTGAAGATCGCATCGCTATAGCAACGCCACTTTAAAATCAATTTACAGAACGGTTCATATTGGATTGAGCGTGATACTCTGCATAGATTCTTCTCGCAGTCCTCAAAATATGATGATAATAATGGAGATATACAATGAGCGATGACTCTAAAAAATGTCCTGTCACGCACCTTACCACTGAAGCTGGTGCGCCTGTTGTAGACAATCAGAACAGCATGACAGCTGGTGCTCGTGGCCCCGTGCTCGCCCAAGATTTATGGCTGAATGAAAAACTGGCAAACTTTGTGCGTGAAGTGATTCCTGAGCGTCGTATGCATGCCAAAGGTTCGGGCGCTTTCGGTACCTTTACCGTCACCCATGACATTACCCGCTATACCCGTGCCAAGATCTTCTCTGCAGTAGGTAAAAAAACCGAGATGTTCGCGCGTTTTTCTACCGTAGCGGGTGAACGTGGCGCAGCTGATGCCGAACGTGATATTCGCGGTTTTGCCCTGAAATTCTATACGGAAGAAGGGAACTGGGACTTAGTCGGCAACAATACCCCGGTATTCTTCCTGCGTGATCCTCGCAAATTCCCGGATTTAAACAAAGCGGTTAAACGCGATCCAAAAACCAACAAGCGCAGTGCCACCAATAACTGGGATTTCTGGACTTTATTGCCTGAAGCCCTGCATCAGGTGACGATTGTGATGTCAGACCGCGGCATTCCAGATGGCTATCGTCATATGCACGGTTTCGGCAGCCATACCTACAGCTTTATTAATGCCCAAAATGAGCGCTTCTGGGTGAAATTCCACATGCGCACCCAGCAAGGCATTCAAAACCTGACCGATGCTGAAGCAGCAGCGCTGATTGCCAAAGACCGGGAAAGCAGCCAGACCGACCTATTTGATGCCATTGAGCGTGGCGATTTCCCG
The DNA here is from genome assembly GCF_024129285.1 of Acinetobacter sp. S4397-1. Lineage (NCBI taxonomy): Bacteria > Pseudomonadati > Pseudomonadota > Gammaproteobacteria > Moraxellales > Moraxellaceae > Acinetobacter > Acinetobacter sp. S4397-1. The sequence continues at coordinate 51,548 of NZ_JAMXXZ010000007.1, read as the reverse complement.
AAATGGACAATGTACGTGCAGATCATGCCGGAAACAGAGGCAGAAAAAGTCCCCTATCATCCATTTGACCTGACCAAAGTCTGGCCAAAAGGCGACTATCCACTGATTGAAGTGGGTGAGTTCGAGTTGAACCGCAACCCTGAAAACTATTTCCAGGATGTGGAACAGGCGGCATTTGCACCAAGTAATCTGGTTCCAGGGATCAGCTATTCACCGGACCGCATGTTACAGGCCCGTTTGGTGAACTATGCCGATGCTGTGCGCTACCGTGTTGGCGTGAATCATTCACAAATTCCGGTCAATGCTGCGCGTTGTCCTGTGCATTCGAACCGCCGTGACGGTCAGGGCCGTGTGGATGGCAACTATGGCTCATTGCCCCATTATGAGCCAAACAGTTTCAGCCAATGGCAGGAACAACCAGAGTTCAGAGAACCCCCACTGAAAATTACCGGTGATGCGGATTTCTGGGATTATCGCCAAGACGACAACGATTATTTCAGCCAGCCACGAGCCCTGTTCAACTTGATGAACGATGAACAAAAACAGGCCTTGTTCAATAACACTGCCGGCGCGATGGGGGATGCACTGGATTTCATCAAATACCGCCATATCCGTAATTGCTATGCATGTGAACCTGCATACGGTGAAGGTGTCGCCAAAGCATTGGGCATGACTGTGGCCGATGCACAAGCCGCGCGTGAAAGTGATCCTGCGAAAAACTTACCAAGTTTTCTCTAAAACTTGAGTGAAGAGCGTAAAAAACCACCTTCGGGTGGTTTTTTGTTGGTCGCTCATGCAATATGAAAACAGTCCATCACAAAACAAGTATAACCATGCGCAAGACGATAGAAGACATCATTCAAAAATACGACATTATTTTATTTGATGCCGTGTGTGTCATCTGCACGCGCTGGGCACGTTTTTTAATCCGATATGACCGAAAAATCCAGTTTAAATTGGTCTCTGCACAATCTCCCTTAGGCTTTGCTCTGCTTCAGCATTATCAGATGTCAACGGAGCAGTATACGACGCTGCTCGTCATTCAAGAGGGGCAGCTTTATACCGAGTCAATTGCTGTGCTAAAAGTCATGCAGCAACTCGGCTTGCCTTTTTCATTCATGAATATCGGGTATATTATTCCACGCGTTGCACGCGATTTTCTGTATCGTCAGGTTGCTTTAAACCGTTATCAGTGGTTTGGAAAAACCAACAGCTGCCTGCTGCCTTCTAGTGAAAATAAGCGCCATTTTCTGGAAGATGTGATGGATGAGTCTTAAGTTTTTAGCGACTTTGTACGGTTTGGCTCAGGATTGTTGGACGGTGGCTGAATCGGGGGAGCTATGCCAAGACTCTCGCTTGAACTTTCTGGAGAGATGAATGTTTTTTGGCTGATGGGTCTTAGCTCCCCTATCACACGGACAGCAGGATTTAGCCCACCGATCATGAAGCCTGCCCTGCTGATTCTTCTCATCATCGTCCTAGAACAGCATCCAGCAGCTAGACAATAATGCGCTTGCCTTCACGAATACAGTAAAATGGGTTAATTAACTTGGAAGAATGCTGGATAATATCCTGCAGGACATTTTCAGGCTGGTCACGGTCTTCATCGGTCAACTGGAAGGTCCGGTAATGAATGGCCAGAGAACAGCGCGCATGCAGGTCCTGATGGGCATGAAAGGCATCTTCCGGGTTCATATGGATATAACGCATCAGCTCACGCGGCTCATAGGCCCCGATAGGCAATAATGCAATTCGCGGCTCACCCAGACGTTTGCGGATTTCCTTGAAATGCGAAGAATAGCCACTGTCGCCGGCAAAGAAACAGTGTTCCTTACCATGCAGCAAGGAAAATCCTCCCCATAAGGCACAGTTCTGATCACGCATGCCGCGCCCTGAGGCATGCTGCGCAGGTGTATACACAATCCGAATATTTTGAAAAAAGCTGTTCTCCCACCAGTCCATTTCAATCACATTATAGTCTTTAGGCAGATACCAGGCATTTCCCAGACCGGTATAGATCGGCATCTTAAAATTGTGATGCAACCAGCCGAGTGTGGCCAGATCCATATGATCATAATGGTTATGGCTAAGCAGCACCGCATCAATTGGAGGCAATTCATCCAGGGCAATCCCGGCAGGAATCACCCGTTGTGGACCGCGGGATGAAAACGGGCTGGCATATTCTGACCAGACCGGATCTGTCAGAAAGTTATAAGGCCCAATCTGGATCAGGACCGTGGCATGGCCGATAAACCAGATTTGCCAGTCATCCAAAGAAGCATCGGGGCGGTGATGCGGCAAGGCACGCGGACGCGACAGGAAGTCGGCCTGCTCCTGTTTCAGGTTCACTTCCCAGGTTTTGGACTTTCTGGTAAATAACCATTTATACAAGTCGAAGCGGCTCTGCTCAAGCGAAGAGGGCTCCAGATTTTTGAACCGTTGACCATCAAAATGCGCTGAATGCAAATAGTCAAATACCGGCTTGGACCAGAGATGCTTCCAACTGGATTCGGTCTCAAGCTGAAACTTTTTAGTTTTAAAAAAATCTTGCATAAACATCCACTATTTATTATTTGCTATATGCAAGACAGCATCGACTTGAGGCGCTCAAGCGAAGTATCTTTGTTATTAGCATACCAACTTCTATACCTGCGTATCTAAGCATACTATGAAATCTGATCAGGGTATTCATTTATGTTTTTGTTATTTTTAGCAAAAAAAACCAAAAAAGGAAGAGTTTCGAAACTTTGCGAGTAGTTACTGGTCGGATTAAACAGACTTTCGATATGCTGTCCTGATGTACACCCCAGCTCAAATATAGCAGCCTTTTGGCTCTCAAAGAAAGCCGGCTTGAATGCATAAACCATCCTTTTACAATAGGCGCTATTCACTTAAGCTGAAGCCTCACCTGATGAGCTAGGTGTTTAGACCCGGCCCCGGGTGCGTTCCAGCCATACTGCCTTGGTTTGCGGCTTGACAAAGAGGGCAATAATTTCAGGATGTAACTGTTTGATCTGGGCTTCTATCCGATTGACACAGTGTTCAATTTCATCTGAAGTCAGATCATCTTTAAATTCCAGGCTTAAAAATACGATCACCTGATGCGCGCCCATCTGTTCAGTCAGCAGACCGTTGGCGCTATGAACGGCATGATCCTGCTGGGCTACTTTTAAAACATGGTCCCGCAGTTTGGGATCTGCAACTTCGCCGAGTAACAGACCTTTGGTTTTCTGCGCCAAAAGCCAGGCTGAAATCGCCAGTACAACACCAATCAGAATTGATGCTGCACCATCCAGCTCGGGAATATTCAGTTGATGGGCCAGGAAAATTCCGACCAGGGCAATCAATAAGCCGGTCAAGGCAGCAGTATCTTCAAATAATACGGTAAAAGTGGTGGGATCTTTACTGCGTCGGAATGCGGCAAAATATCCGAGCTTGCCCTTCTGCTTGCGAAAGGCTTTTAAAGCCACCCACCAGGAAAACCCTTCACATACAATTGCGATACCCAGCACAATATAGTTAATGACAGGGTCCTGCATTTCCTCGGGCTGTAAAATATGCTGTATGCCCTGATAAATGGAAACGATGGCGCCTAGGGCAAAGACCATCAGAGCCACAATAAACGCCCAGAAATACAACTCACGGCCATAGCCAAAAGGATGTTGGGCATCTGCCGGTTTTTGGGAGGTTTTCATGCCATACAGCAGCAAAATTTCATTTAAAGTATCCACCACAGAATGGATGGCTTCACTCAGCATTGCTGAACTGCTGGTCATATAGGCGGCAATAAACTTCACCACTGCAATCGTCAGATTCCCAAACAGGGCAGCATAAACCACAACTTTATTTGATTCAGACATCCTGAAACTGTCCTAAACAAGCTGCATTCAGCTTTTCTTGTCTTATGTACCAGTATTTTAATCAGTTTATAAGCAGCAGTTGTTTTACAAATTGTTGTAGCGTCGTGAGATTGATGGATGATCCGGGCGGTTGGGCACACTGAAATTCTAAAAAGAACAGCTGAGGCCCTTCCTGTTTGCTGTGCCACTAAGTTCTGGAAAAATACTGTTCGCGCCATTCTTTCCAGAAATACATGACAATGCCCAACATCACCACCGCAATTCCGGCGAAAGCATGACTGCTAATGATTTCATTGTTGAGTGTGGCTCCCAGAACCAGTGCAATCACCGGGGTCATTACATTACTTAAAGAGACGGTAGACGCAGCTAGACGGCGGATCAGCCAGAAATAGCACAGCATGGCCACAATTGATGACATGATCATGGTAAACAGGAACCCGATCATGGCATGGGTACCTGGCATCTGCGTAGGAAAATGCTGCCAGATAAACGGGATTAATAACAGTGAACCTGCCGCAGACACCAATAATGAACCGGTGGCTTGCGACATTGGTTTTAGCGGTGCATTAATCTGTTTGACCCAGAAAATCGAACTGATATACGACACCATACTGATCAGCATCAGGACCACGCCCCACGGGTTAATTTTTGAATCTGCCGAATCGGCAAAGACAAAACTCAGGCCAGCTACCGCAACCGCCATTCCCAGCCATTGCAGCCATACCAGCCGATGGGTTTTTAAAATCACATGCCCGATCAAGCCGGCAATCAGCGGTGAGAACCCAAAAATCAGGGCCATCAGACCTGAAGTTAAATAGTTGGCAGCCAGATAAATAAACAGCTGGGCGCCAATTAAATTCAAGCTTCCGGCCAGATAGCTTTGCATCGAGGTGCGGTCAAAAGGTAATGGACCGCGCATCAGCTTGAGCACTAGCAGTGCAATGATGGAGGCACCAAAATAACGGATAATCAGCACCCACATCGGATGCACCTCCGCCACACTCCAGACAATCGCCAGCGGCGTCGCTGCCCAAATCAGCACCAAAAGTGCATATATACTTGCCGTCACCAGCATAGAAGATGAATTTGAATTCATAAATGACTCAATTAAATATAATAAAAAGAATTAAACCAAAAGTTCTGTTCAAATCCATGATTAGCAGTATTACAAGCGGCATGGATGCCGCTCGAGCGTTTGGGATACAAGGAAGTATCTTCAAACGCTCAAAAAGATTTTTGTTACTTTTCATCTTTGAAAAGTAAGACACAACTGCACAAAGTAATTAAACGTCGCAATATAAATAGTGGTCATGCCAAAACAATAAATAAAGTAGCCATAAAAAAAGCAGACCCCAGTTCCCCAAGATCTGCCTTTGTTAAACATTCAGCTTACTTCACCAGCTTACGCAAATCCTGGCTTAAATCCAGATATTTATCCGCCTCAAAAGCCGCCTGCTTGCTGATCAGTTTTTTCAGATGACGCATGTCTTTGGCCGCATTCACCGTGATGCCACCGACGATGATGCCATCTGTGACACCAAACAATACAAATGATGAATCAGCCCCCTGCTCGGCATTCATTTCACCACGTACAACCCACTCGCTTGCTGTCATATCACCCACGAACTGGTAGTTGATATTGAGCTGATCGGTCCAGAACCACGCCGGATTAGGCATTGGCTGCTCGAGCCCCATCACATGACGGGCAAAAATTCCGGCTTGCAGATTGGCATTTTCCCAGGTTTCGACACGGCGATGATTGCCGCAGTCACGCAGCTGAGTCGCTACATCGCCGGCAGCATAAATATCAGGATGAGACGTTTGACAGTGTTCATTCACCTGAATCGCACAATCCACCGCTAAACCGGCATCAATCGCCAGCTGTGCATTAGGTACAATCCCGATACCGTAAACAACTGCATCAGCACGCAGCTCTTCACCACCTTCAAGAGTAACGACAACTTCTTCACCTTCAAGACGGCAGTCTGCAATCTTGGTTTCAAGACGTACATTGACCCCAGCCAGACGCTGTTGAGCCAATAAAAACTCGCTCAATATATGTGGAGATGAACGACCCATGACCATTGGACCCATTTCAATCACAGTCACTTCACAGTCTTTGAAGCGAGCACTGGAGGCCAGTTCCAGACCGATCACGCCACCACCGATCAGGATGATACGGCGACCCGGCTGTAATACAGGCACCAGCGCTTGTGAATCTTCCAGATTACGCAAAGTGTAGACGTGCTTGCCTAAGGCATCGAAGTTTGGCAAACGGCGTGCTGCACCACCGGTGGCCAGCAAGAGCTTGTCATAAGCAACAACGTCACCATTTTGCAGCTCAACCGTGTGCGCTTCAGCATTGATTTTCACCACGCCATTGCCGCGGATATGCTCGACACCCAAATCTGCCAGTTTTTCTTCGGACAGGATTTCAATTTTGGTCTCAGCCGGCTTTAAAATCACGTCTTTAGATAATGGCGGACGCTCATAAGGCAAATGTATTTCATCACCAATCAGAATGATGTTGCCTTCAAACTTGTTGCCACGCAGTTCTAAAATCGCGCTTGCACCTGCCTGGCCTGCGCCTACAATCACGATGGTTTCGATGTTGCTCATGTCATTAACCTTTTAACTCTGCAGATACGATACCAAAGCCGGCAATCCATTCACTGATATCTTCATAGCAGTGGGTGGTCATGTCGTATTCGCCTATTTCGCTTAAAGCAGCAAAAGCCGCCATCCAGGAACGGACTTCCTGACCGCCACGGCCCCCATCACGGCGAATGTCAGCTTCAGTCATGGCTTCCAGTGCAGCGAAGTCGGCCTGCTTGAATTTTTCAAGTAATGCGACATCCCATTCCGGACTGAGTGGCACTGCAACCGAGGTATCCCCTGCTGCGAGTTTCTGACCAACAGCAATAATTTTTGCCTGACGCGCCTCCCGGGCTTCAACTGTTGGGTGACGGCCAGCGATCAGAAACTCTTCCACTTCTGGTGGTACTGAACCCATTTGCGGTGTCGGTGGATCATGGGACAGCCCCCCTGTACCCAGCACCAGTACGCGCTCATTTTCAAGGTTTAAAGACTTGATAAACTGGCCAACTGCACGGCCCAAAGCGATGGTGCGCTTGGTGGTCGGCATCGGTGCTGCAGCGCCATTAATAAAAATCGGAATTGTTGGATAACGATCAAGCTTGCCTGCGCACAGGAAATGTAATGGCTGAGTCACCCCGTGGTCCGCCTGCATACGGTAGGAGTATGCAACGTCGACCCCTTCATCCAGCACCCGGCGAACCAGCGCCAGTGCCCGATCTTCCGGTACATCAATGTGGTCATTGTCCTTGCCATAATCCCAGTCGCCTGCGGCTTTGGCACGAATCCCCACGCAGAAGCTTGGCATCAGGTCATAGAAGAAACCGTTAAAATGGTCTGGACCAAATGTGATAATGAGAGTGGGATCATAGGCTTTTACTTCAGCAGACAACTGTTCAAACGCAGCACGTACTTTCTGCTCTTTAGATTGATCCTGCGGTGAAGCAAATTCCATTAACGGACTGTGCGATGCACAAATGAGTTTAACGGCCATGAGAGACTCCTGAATAAGGAAGGCAGCCCAGAACAGGCTGCCGATAAGTCCATTCGACTAGACTAGATTTTTATTCGTCAAAGAAACCGGCGCGTGGCTGGCGTAAGCCACGAATTCCCAGACCACATTCTGCATTAATCAGAACACCGGTCAGTGGACGGTTATTTTGACGCGATGCCAAGAGCACGTATGAACCGGTCATGTCTTCCGGTTCAGGCAAGAAATTCAGTGGCATACCACGTGCGATTTTCTCAGGGTCGCGAGCATCCAGCAGGCCCAGATTATCCTGACCCAAGGATGCCGCGCCTTTGATATTCACATTCATACCTGAGGGTGCAACCGCATTCACTCGTACTTTAGGCGCAAGCTCATAAGCCAGTTCCTTCATCACCCCGACACCGGCATGCTTGGATGCAGTATATACAGGGCCTCCGCCAGCGGAGTACAGTGCTGAATTAGACAAAGTAAATATGATAGAACCTTCAGAAGCGATCAATGCATCCAGCGCAGCCTTCGCTCCCAGAATTAAAGATTTGGTATTAATACCCATGATTTCGTCAAAGGCTTTTTCCAGCTGCTCGCCCGAAGTATTGACGATATCGGCATAATGATCCCAGATCCCGGCATTGCCCACGAAACAGTCGAGTTTTCCGTAATGCGCTACGGTTGCATTCACCGCACGGACGTTGTCTTCATAGCTGGCCACATCACCTGCGATTGCGAGCACGCGATCTCCGAAGTGTGCTTTCAGCGCATCGACTTTTGACTGGGAGCGCTGAAGAACCGCCACTTGTGCGCCCTCTTCCAGAAAACGTTCGACCAGAGCCCAACCGAGACCTGAACCGCCACCCGTGATCAGTGCAACTTCGCCTTGTAGCCAACCCATGCTTACTCTCCTGCCATCTCAACAAATAACTGACCATCTTCCACAATTACCGGGAAAGTCTGAATCGGATCAGTTGCTGGCAAGCAGAGTGCTGTACCAGTTTTTAGACAGAAACGCGCTGAATGAAGTGGACATTCCACCGTGCCGTCATCTTCCAGATAACCTTCAGACATTGAGGCATTACCATGTGAACAGCGGTCGTTCATGGCGAAAAACTCACCACCGTTATTGAATACTGCCAGCGCTTCAATACCGTTTACGCCACAATCTACTTTTAACGCTTCGCCTTCGTCCAGTTCATCAACTTGGCAAACAAAAATCTTATTCATTAGAAGAACACGCTCAGGTTGTGTGAGTTATAAGTCGCCTGGTCCAGTGTGATCTTACGGTTGAAGATCTGGAAGCCTTGCTCGGAATCGACCTGACGGATTTTGTCGTGACGCTTACCGCAGTAGATGGTGACATCTTTTTCTTTCTGGGTGCGGTACAACAGGTAAGTGACATACACGTCGTATTCACCGTCAACTTCAGTCGGCTCCACAATAATGTTAGACACCATATGTGTAGTACGTGAAGGAGGTTCTTCCGCCCAGGCCATACCGGTTTCCAAACGGGCAACGCGGCGTTCCAGCAGGTCTTTAGAATCGTTAAATACCCAGGTCGTTGGCGGCTCAATCGAACGGCGACGGTCACGGGTTTGCGCATTCGGTGTAGTACGCAGCGTATATGAAATATCTTCTGCCAATACGTCCAGCCATTCGCGGAACTTCCAGTCGTCCAGCAATTTTGCTTCGCGGTACAGGAACTGACTGATCTGGTGATGCAGTTCTAAGCTGATTTGACTCATTTCACAAGCTCCTTCTCGTATTCGTCAGCGGCTTTTTCCACGTCTTCCCATTTTTCATGGATCAATAAATCTGCCCAGCGACGGTACATGCCACGTGCTGCAGTTTCTGAGAAAATGTAGTTGGTAATGCCCGGAATATCATCTTCACGAACTTTCTCGTTACCTTTACCCATTTCCATGATCAGGCGGTTTTGACGCGCTTTATAACCCCGAAGCACTTTCTGGATTTCGATCCAGTTTTCCGAGTCATCCTGCTCAAGGAAACCGGCCGGACCGAAGGCACGCGTTGCCGAACGTTCAAAAGCTTCTTTTACTTCCTGCGACGCTTCAGCATCCGCAATACAGAATGCCCAAACTTCAGTTTTGTTTGGACCACGTGGGTGCCATACGCGCAGTGTTGCCGTACCGTTTAACCAAGATAATGTCGGGAACATGGTGTTGTGACCTGCAAGACGCAGCGCACGCACTTCACCTAAACGCTCTTTGACTTCTTCATAAGTTTCACGGAAATAGTTCGCTACCTCACCATCCACCCATACGTTGGCATCCGGCTTTTCAGTAAAGAAGAAGCCTGAACCATGACCGCGTGAACCATATTGAATCGCGTCTTTGGCGGTTTCCCACACCGGACGCGCTGTTTGCGCAGCACCGAGTTTCTTCGAGGATTCATCATCCGGTTTTGCCCCCAGAACTTGAATCGCAGAAGCGTGAGAGAACAAAGCATGGTATTGGTCAGAAGCAAACTGTTCCGCTGCAAATTTCCAGTTACAGTCGATTTCCCATTTGTGTACACCACCGATGATTTCTGTCCCGCCCGGACGACGATCTACCACACCATCCAGATACCAGGCGATGTCGCCCATGTATTCTTCTAAATCAGGTGTGGTTTCATCCCAGCAACCGAAGACTAAGCCTTTGTAAGACTTCACACGATTGACTTCAACCAGACCCCATTGTTCTTTACATGCCCCATGTGGATAAGCACGTTCTTCAAGCGGGATATCTTTGAGTGAACCATCAATACCGTATGACCAGCCGTGGTATGGGCAAGTAAATGCACGAGTATTACCACAGTCTGCGAAGCTGACCCGCATCGAACGGTGACGGCACTGGTTTAAAAATGCTTTGATTGAGCCGTCTTTTTGGCGTGCCACAATAATTGGATCTTCACCCATATAGGTATTGAAGAAATCACCAGCCTTGGGAATTTGGCTTTCATGGCATAGAAATAACCATGTACGACCGAAGACACGTTCAAGTTCTAATTCGTAAATGTCAGGATCAGTATAGATCGATGGCGTGATACGTCCATTTTGTGCATCGACCAAAGCGTCGATTTCGCGCACATCAATTTTTCCACTCATGAAAAGCTCTCCTGTGGCCACTATGGACACACAATAAATAGACTCAACTCGAATGGATAATGGATTTTTGCAGGATTTTGGGGAAATATTTTTTTTGTTTTAATTAATAGGTTTAAGCAATTATTGACCACGCTTATTTTTATATTAAAACACCAATCCACCCCTCTAAGGTATTTAGTTCCTAAATGACAAAATCATCTTCACGACATAGTTGTTTATGGACTATACTCCTATCAAATTATAGTAAGACATTTTTTGGATTACTCTTTGGGCTGATGACATGGAATTAAGACACCTTCGCTACTTTATCACTGTTGCTGAAGAACTGAACTTTAGTAAGGCAGCACTCAAACTTTATACGGCGCAACCCTCTCTCAGCCAGCAGATTAAGGATCTGGAAGAAGATGTCGGTGTACAACTGCTGTACCGTACCAAACGCAAGGTCGAGCTGACAGAAGAAGGTGCTGTATTTCTGGAACAGGCCCGTCTGACCTTGGCTCAGGCAGACAAAGCCGTTGCCATGGCGCGTCAGGTGTCGCAGGCCAAGCAGCAGATGCTGCGCATCGGCTTTGTGCCGGTGGCCGAAATGAAGATCTTTCCGTATATTCTGCCCAACCTGCGTGTCCAAAACCCGGATCTGAAAATTGAACTGCTCAGCCTGAACAATACCGAGCAAATGAGATTACTGAAAAAAGGCGATCTAGATCTCACCTTTACCCGTCACAACTTCCATAGCGACGAAATTGAAAGCCAGTTTGTCCTGCGTGAGCCGCTAATCTTTATTTTGCCTAAAGATCATCCACTGGCCAAATATGAACGAATTCCAGTTAAAGAGTTGAATGGCATAGACTTTATTATTCCTGCTGCCGAACAGTCACTGACCCTGCACAATGCGATTTTAGACTTTGCCAAGATCAACAATCTTGAATTCAACATTGTGCAAAAAGCTGACAATATCCTGTTCAACATTAACTCGATTGGTATGGGCTTAGGTTGCACGATTTTACCGGGCTATATTGCCCCGTTGACCATGAATAATACGGTCATTCGTCCGCTTGACGTTGAACTGCCTTATCTGGATTTATACGTGAGTTACCGCAAAGCTGGAAATTCAATGGCCGTGGACAAGTTCCTGGAGTTACTGACCCACGTGTTCTATCTCAATATCAATCGCGACGAACAAAAATAAATTTCCGCTTTTTTTGACAGCACAGGTTGCGCTATACATACCTGTGCTATTTGCTTTTATTATTTTCTTATTAAAACCCGCTTTGTATTCTGGTTTTTTCATAACGACCAGCTTTTTGGTGCCTCAAAATCAGCCTCAACCTGGGCTACAGATGAGGAACTCCCGCTCAAAAATCATCTGCTTTACAACTTAAGTCTAATGAAAATTTAAGTGTTTTTTCTTCTAAAAAAGCCTCAATCTAGACTTAAAACAGATTAAAAATATCTATCAAACTTGCTACACGAGAAAGGTGACTGCTTTAGCTCTCCCCATAAAATCGTTTAGCCATAAAAAAAGGATGCCTGGCATCCTTTTTTTATATTTTTACTCGGGCTTATTTTACGCCATGTGCAAGCAGGTAGTTTTTGATAATGGTATTAAACTCTTCTGCTTTTTCCACCTGGGACCAGTGGCCGCACTGACTGAAAATGTGGGCATCGGCATTTGGCACAATATTCAGAATATCCCAGGTCCGTGATACAGGAATCACCACGTCTTGCGTACCGTGGATCAACAGCACAGGAACTGTGATCTCTTTCATTTTTTCAAAATCAAGCGGGAATTCAAAACGGTCACGGTCACGTGCACCCACCACATCCATCAAACGATTTGATGCATAGTCATTTGCAGCAGACGCAAAACGTACTTTTACCAGTTCATCAGTAATCAGGGTTTTGTCCACGACAAACATCGACAGGGTCTTGCGGATACCTTCTTCAGTAAGCACCGGATTTGCGTGCGCCTTCAACGCGGCAGTTTGTTTCGCACCGCCGGTCCCCATAGAAACAATACCAAGAACACGTTCTGGATAGTCAAGTGCCATCTGGAAAGCCAACCAGCCACCCAGTGAGTTACCGACCACCCAGGTTTTTTCAATACCCAGTGCATCTAAAGTACGCACCGCATGATCAACCCAGGCACGAATACCATAAGCCGTACCAGGCGCTACCACAGTCTGACCATAACCAATGGTATCAATGGCGATACAACGTGCCTGCTCACCAATGGCTGGAAGGTTTAACCACCAGTTTGCCGCCGCAGATACACCAGTACCTGAACCGTGCAGGAACAGAATTGGTGTACCTTCACCAATCTCGTGATAGTGCGTCAACTCACCTTCTGCCGTTTCAATCCATTTGTCTTCTAAACCAAAAAATGGATCTGTTTTGTATTCTGGGATTTGAACAGTGCTCATGTTGATTCCTCTTACAGTTTTTAGCTTGCGTGTCCATCTGATAACAGAGGTCAACGCCAAGTTGACTCATTAACAATGACTTCTTTACGCCCTTATCTTAACCGCTGCAGCCGAGTCAACTGATACAAAATTACGATTGTATGCTACAAAAAAAATATAATTTAAATATCTGTTTTATATAAATATTTTATTTTAATTCCTTAAGTTTTCTCAGACTTGAGGCCTTAAAAAGGCGATGCTGTTGCATCGCCGGTTTAAATCTGCTGAATACTTAGAATTTATAGGTATAGGTGGTCGCCACACGGTATTCCTGCAAATCGGACTTATAATCAAAATCAGCATCGATATACATGGCTTGGACGCCTAAGCCTTTTAATTTACCCTCTGGCACTGTGTAATTCACAATCAGGTTCCACTCGTCTGAATCCTGATCTTTTTTGGTGCCGTAAGTTGCATCCTTCCCGAGCATATACACGGCGGTGGCACTCAAGCCCTTGGCACCCAGTTCAGAGAAATCATAACCATAGGTTAAACCCAATGATTTTTCATCAGGATTGGTAAAAGTCGCAACCCCCCAGTTGACCAGATAAGGCTGTGGCACCCAGCCGCCCAATGTCGGGAATGCTGAATCGCCCAGCATTTGCTGATAGCCTAAACCAATCGTATGCGCACCATGATTAAGTTTAGTACCTACTGATAAAGCCTGGTTATCAATCTCACCATAGAGTTTGTTACCTGAATCCGAGTTATCGAAGTAACGTACATGGCTGGTCAGTTTGCTTTTTTCACCTAAAGCAGCAGTATGGTTTAAACCCACAAAATGTTGCTGATAGATGTCTTGTACATCTGCGTACCAATAGCTTGCACCCAGTTCCTGAGTGAATTGATGGTCTACTCCTGCAATCCACATCCCGTCAGATGTTGCACCATTGTCATAGGCAGGTGGCGCAAATTTGCTGAGGTCACGAAACTGGTTGTCGTAACGGTTGTTAATGCCGTCAATATAGGCCAGCGTTAACTTGGTATTTTTCAGGTCTTTAGATTCTAACCATGCACCGCTAAACGTGGTAAGTAACTGACGCGATGGATCAAACACCAAGACTGGAGAAACCGGCAATAATTCACCCACTTTTAATTCAGTTTGCGATACTTTGGCTTTTAAGGTGGCACCGACTTTACCAAAATTGTCTTTCGACTCTTTACCATCATGCGGCAAAATAAAGTCTGGATTTCTGTCACGGCCATTCAGCTTAAAGGCATGCTGCACCAACAGGTCTGCACCAACCTGAATACCGCCGCCAATATCGTGATAACCAGATTTGGCATCCAGCATCACCCCCTGAGACCACGAACCCCAGTTTTTAGCGGGATCGTCTTTAATCTGGCGATCTAGGTAAAAGTTTTTAAATTTGAGCTGGACCTGACTGTCGTCAATAAAATCTGCCTGAGTTGCAGTGGTTCCTAAAGTTGCTGTTGCAGCCAGCATTGCTATCCATAAATTTTGACGACGCATGACTTATTCCCAATAATCAAATAAAGCTAGGGCGCCATCATGCTGAACAATGGCCAGAAACGGAATCCGACCAGAGTATTAAGATTTAAGTCATGCACCCTATTTTTGTTTTTTCCTGACTCGCCCTCCGCTCAGGTTAAGAGCTTTAAACAATAAGATATTTTGCTCGATATTCGTGGGGTTTTTTCTAAACCCCTGTTCTGTCATCTATTTTTAATAAAATTTTAGTTTTTGAAACATAAAATAAAAAAACTAATCGTTTTTAAGTTTAAATCCCCGTATTAATCCTGCTAAGCAATTGATTATATTAATATACTTCAGATATAACCCAATATGCTTTAGCTATAATTTAAATTTAAGCAAGTAACGCTTCTACTTCGCGCTCCTCTTCTTAAAATACAAAACGCCCGATGACCTACATCGGACGTTGATCTGAAAATAACTGCGCAGCGGTTTAAAGGCTAAACAGTTAAAACCACATTAAGCTTCGGCTTCTTTGGCTTTGGACATGGTCAATGCCAGATCTTCAATCATATCTTCCTGACCACCGACTGTGCCACGGCGGCCCAGTTCCAGCAGAATTTCGCGTGCAGATACGCCATATTTGGCTTCCGCACGTTTCGCAAACAACAGGAATGATGAGTAAACGCCTGCATAGCCCAGTGTTGCCGCATCGCGGTCTGCACGGATCGGGTTGTGCATCATTGGAATTACCAGATCTTCTGCCACGTCTTGTACTTTAAACAGGTCAACCCCGGTGTCCATCCCCATACGGTTGGCAACGGCAATGAACAGTTCAAGAGGTGTATTTCCTGCACCTGCGCCCAAACCGGCAGAGGCCAAATCGACACGCACTGCACCAGCATCCACCGCAGCAACCGTGTTTGCCACGCCCATGCCTAAGTTGTGGTGACCGTGGAACCCTAGTTCAATACTTGGATCAAGCGCATCACGCAAGCATGCAACGCGATCGGTTACATCCTGAGGAAGCATATAACCTGCAGAATCCGTTACATAGATACAGTTTGCACCATACGACACCATCTTCTTCGCTTCTTCAAGCAGTTGAGCCGGAGTTGCCATATGGGCCAGCATCAGGAAGCCTACAGTATCCATCTCCAGCTTACGCGCAGCTGTGATGTGCTGTTCAGAACAATCCGCTTCCGTACAGTGCGTTGCCACACGGATGGTTGATACACCAATCTCATGGGCCATTTTCAGATGGTCAACTGTTCCGATACCCGGCAAAAGCAATGCAGATACTTTGGCATTCTTCATGCGTGGCACTACAGCAGACAGGTATTCTTCATCTGTTGCCGCAGCAAAACCATAGTTTACTGATGAGCCACCCAGCCCGTCACCATGTGTTACCTCGATTAACGGTACGCCCGCCTCATCAAGTGCAGTTGAAATCGCAATCATCTGCTCGACAGTGGTTTGATGGCGCTGTGGATGCATACCATCACGCAAAGTCATATCATGAACAATAATCTTAGACATGTGGTTGCTCCTTAAGCCTGTTCTTTTGCAAATACGTGTTCAGCAAACATTTCTGCAGTACGTGCAGCCGCCGCAGTCATGATGTCCAGGTTACCCGCATATTTTGGCAAGAAGTCCCCCAGACCTTCGACTTCCATGAAGATCGACACACGGTTGCCATCAAACACAGGACCATTGACCAGCTTGTAGCCCGGTACATATTTTTGGACTTCTTTGATCATGGCATGCACTGATTCAGTGATTGCCGCCTGATCCGGCTCACCTTCAACCAGACAATGCACGGTATCGCGCATCATTAAAGGTGGTTCAGCCGGGTTAATGATGATGATCGCCTTGCCTTGTTTTGCACCACCGACTTTTTCGATTGCACCGGCAGTGGTACGGGTAAATTCGTCAATATTTTTACGTGTACCCGGACCTACCGACTTGGTGGATACGGTTGCAATGATCTCACCATATTCAACCGGTTGAACGCGGGAAACTGCAGCGACCATTGGAATGGTCGCCTGACCACCACACGTTACCATGTTTACGTTCGGCACTTCGCCAGCAGCCAATAGCGTTTCTAAGTTTACAGGCGGTACACAGAACGGACCAATCGCTGCAGGTGTCAAATCAATCATCAATACGCCCAGCTCGTTCAGCTTGCGGCTGTTTTCAGCGTGAACGTATGCAGAAGTCGCATCAAAGGCAATTTTGATGTCATCTTCCAGAACATGCGGCAGCAGACCGTCTACCCCTTCAGCCGTGGTTTTTAAGCCCATTTTCGCTGCACGTGCCAGACCTTCAGACGTTGGGTCAATGCCCACCATCCACACTGGCTCCAACCATTCGCTACGCTGTAATTTATAAAGCAAGTCCGTACCAATGTTGCCGGGACCGATCATTGCACATTTAATCTTTTTCATGAATGTACTCTCAATATTCCATTATTCAGCAGCAAAAGCAGCTGTTACTGAACCAAAGCCTTCAATCTCAACCTTGAACTCATCGCCCGGCTGAGCAACCACCATCGGGCCTAAAGCACCGGTCAGGATGATGTCACCTTTGAGCAATGGGCGACCACGGCGTACCATCTCATCTGCAAGCCAGACCGCTGCATTTAAGGGATTGGCCAAACATGCTTTACCCACCCCTTGTGAGACCACTTCAGCACCGCGAGTCATGACCATCTTGCAGTTCACCAGGTCAAGGTTGTCGAGTTTCACCGGGCGTGAACCCAAAACAAATGCTGCCGAAGAGGCATTATCTGCCACGGTATCAATCAGGCTGATTTTCCAGTTCTCGATACGGCTATCGACCACTTCAACTGCAGGAAGTGCATAATCAGTTGCACTGATTATGTCTGCATAGGTGTGTTTTTCTTTGGTTAAATCTTCTTTGATCACCAATGCAATTTCCGCTTCAACTTTAGGCTGAATCAACAGACCGGCAGGAATTGCTTCACCATCGCCATAGGCCATGTCTGCAAACAACATGCCAAAGTCAGGCTGATCTACGCCGAGTTGTGTCTGAACCACTTTAGATGTCAACCCGATTTTACGACCCACCAGACGGCGGCCTTCAGACAACGCACGCGCTGTATTGATTTCTTGAACGGCATAGGCAATATCCACGTCCGCACTTTCACCACCAAGTTCAGGGCGAATCGGTGCGATCGCAGTTTGTGATAATTCAGCGCGACGAAGGGCGTGTGCAACTGATTCAACAACAGCAGAATTCGACATCAGTGTTTCCTTAAACTGCAAAAATGAAGTTTATGCCTACATCCAGACGAAGTCGTTCAGCAAGCTGGAAACGACCTGACAATGAGCTGGGATTGTCTGTCCTGAACGAGACATAAACATATACAATCTAAGAATCTGAAAATTAAGAGATGAATGCCAATAGTTATTTTATTTTTCGCTATAGCTATTAACTATTAATAAATCCAATATTATTTTAAATAAAACAGCGACTTAAGTTATGAATTCGACTAAATCCACAGCAAATTCATCAACATTGCTCTACGCTTAAATTGATCAAGTTTGCAGCTTTAGACTAAAAGATAAGAACATATCCGGCAGTTGAGTGCATTTACAGGCACTCTTTTCAAACCGAGTGCCTGCAAGTTTACCGATCTCAAGATAAGCGATTAAATCGCTTCTTTCCATTGAACTTTAGCCAATAAAAAGCTATTCAGGCTGCGAATATCATGCACGATGGTCAAGGGATTAAACTGTGCCAGCGTTTCAGGCGTATGCACGCCATAGCTCACCCCCACACTTGGCATCGCAATCTTCTGTGCCATCTCCAGGTCATAGGAGGTATCTCCCACCATAATCGCCTCATGCGACGCCACACCAGTTTCAGACAGAATCTCAGCCAGCATCAGCGGATCAGGTTTGGAGCGGGTTTCACTGGCCGCGCGGGTAACCGCAAACAGCTCGACACTCTCGGTTTGCTTTAGGACCCGATCCAGCCCTTTACGGCTTTTTCCGGTCGCGACCGCCAGTTTTACGCCCTGCTCTGCCAGCTCTTGCAACATCTCCGCCACACCAGCGAACCAGCAATCTTCAGTAGAGTTCGCCACATAATGCTCAGAATAAGCCTGTAAAATATCGCTATGTAATTCTGGCACTGTCGGAAACAGGCGCTGGGCAACTTCAGGCAAACCCAGACCGATAATACTTTTGGCATCGGCATCGGTCAGCGGCTGATTAAACTGCCGGGCTGCAAACTGGAGACTTGCCACAATCTGGCCAACTGAATCGAATAAGGTGCCATCCCAATCAAAAATAACCAGTTTTACAGGTGAGTTCATATAAGGTCCTAATATTTGATTCAGTATCTTTAAGCCCTCTCCTTCTAGGAGAGGGTTTGGGAGAGGTTAGTTAAATTTAATTCACTACCACAATTAATGTCAGTGAGCAGCTGTTTTCGTATAGGTATTATCTACTTTTCAAGGATGAAAAGTAGCAAAAATCCTTTGTTACTCTGATGGCACGTCCTTGTACCACAGAGTAACGGCGACATCCATGTCGCCCTTCATTGATTTAGAAATTGTCTTGAATCATCTCTACCTTTAATAAAGAAGGGAATTTTCCTCACTCAAATAAAGCAAAATCAGGAAGACTCATTAAAAAGCTAAAGATTACTCTTCATCTTCGGCAAGTGTGACCAGCTTATCCGCCTTCTGCGCTCTGAGCTGCGCCACCAGACTTTGCATATCTTCAGGCAAGGGCGCCTCAATTGTCGGATAGCCTGGAATATCCAGACGCATGGCATGCAAGCACAAACGGCGTGGTTTAGGTCCTCTATATTCGGTTTCGTGACCATATTTTTCATCCCCCACCAAAGGATGACCAATACTAAAACCATGCACACGGATCTGGTGGGTACGCCCCGACAGCGGAGAGGCATAGACCAATGTGGCATGCATAAAGCGCTCTTGCACATTCCACTGGGTTTTGGACTCTTTGCCTTCTTTAGACACCCGCACGCGACGTTCGCCATTTGGCAGCTCATAACGATACAAAGGGGCATCAATCAACTGCTTGTCCAGACTCACCTGGCCTTTGACCACCGCAGCATAGGTCTTGTGAATTTTATGTTCTCGCAGCAGGTCTTGCAGGGTTTTTAGCACGCTACGTTTTTTCGAGATCATCACCAAACCGGAAGTGTCACGGTCAATACGATGAATCAACTCCAGATATTTTTTCCCGGTTGCAGCACGTAACCCCTCTATCAGGCCATAGGCCACACCACTACCGCCATGCACGGCAATACCGGAAGGCTTATTCACTACCATTAAGCCTTCATCTTCGTAAATCACACGGGCCAACAGACCTTGAGCGACCTTGTCGGAGACGGGCGCTGCAGTTTCATCTTTCTGCTCATAACGGATCGGTGCTACACGAATTTGATCCCCAATCGAAAGTTTGGTTTCTGCCTTAATCCGTTTTTTATTCACACGAACCTGGCCTTCCCGAATCAAGCGATAGATACGGCTTTTGGGCACGCCTTTCAGACGACTAAACAGGAAATTATCGATGCGCTGACCATCCTGGTGCTCATCCACTTCAAACCAAGTGACACTTTGCCATTGTTGCGTAGAATTCATACAGTTACTGTGACCTGAAATTGACTTAAATTGAATAAAAAATGATCATTTAGATTATGCTTTACACAAGAAACATAAGCTTAGCCCATAGGCAGATGATGCAAGGTTTGATATAGTCAGCGCACGGAAACCATCGTTTGTGAATAACAATTGAAGCATTTCAGATTTTTTTCTGAATTTGATTATTCAATTAAAGACTCACATGATACGGGAAGGTCCCCAAAGAATTATGCCGACGCCGAAGGCTTATTATATCGGCAAACAAAGCAAACTGTTGCGTTTAATTGTACCTCAGGTACATAAATCAGTTTGTCTGAAAAAATATGTCGCCAACCTAGTTGGTTTTTAAACGTAAACTGATACACATCAGATTAGTCGCACCCTGGAAACGACTTCAGGCTACAGTGTTTGATGCATTGGATCTGCACCGTTTGTAAAGATACGATGATAATTCCGTATCAAGACCCCCTATCTACAGAGAAGGGTTGATCTTCGAACAACGTGACAGTGAAAGTTACTCACATCCAATGCACCGCTCGTCCGCCAGTGAAGCGTTCAGGTGACTTTAATCATTTAAAGATTGAAGCCGTATTGTCATCCTCAATACGTGAATCAAAGCCGAAGCTGATCTATATAGGTAGCAGCCGGTAAAAAAAGACTCAGACCACAATGTCTTTACATTTAGTATCTGGGCCGTTGATCCGTGATGTGTGATGTTCGCTACGTGTCTAGCGATTTTTTGCTGTGTATCACTATAAGGTGTTACACCCATGAAACGTATGTTGATTAATGCAACACATGCCGAGGAAATTCGCGTTGCACTTGTCACTGGTCAGCGTCTTTACGATTTCGACTTAGAAAACCGTACCCGTGAACAAAAAAAATCTAATATCTATAAAGGTCACGTGACTCGCGTTGAACCTTCTTTAGAAGCTGTATTCGTTGAATACGGTGCAGGTCGCCAAGGCTTCCTGTCGATGCGTGAAATCGCCAATTCTTATTACAAAGCCGATCCTCGCCAAACATCAAACATCCGCGAACTGATCACTGAAGGCACCGAACTTCTGGTTCAGGTGGAAAAAGAAGAACGTGGCAATAAAGGCGCGGCCCTTTCTACGTTTATTTCACTGGCTGGTCGTTATCTGGTGCTGATGCCAAATAACCCGAAAGGTGGCGGTATCAGCCGTCAGATTTCAGGTGCAGTACGTGAAGAACTCAAAGAAATGCTGGCTTCCCTGAACGTACCGCGTGGTATGAGCGTGATTGTTCGTACTGCCGGTATTGGCCGTTCTCAGGAAGAGTTACAACTTGATCTGCAACACTTGATGGATCTTTGGGCTCAAATCCAGAGTACAGCCAACTCTGGCCCATCCCCAATGCTGGTGCACCAAGAAGCTGGTGTTGTAACCCGTGCCATTCGTGACTATTTACGTGATGATGTTGCTGAGATCCTGATTGACTCAGAGCAGGCCTATAACGAAGCTTATAATTTCGTAAAAGCCGTCATGCCGCGTCAAATTGACAAGCTGAAAACCTATACCTTAAATGAGCCTTTATTTGCCCATTTCGGTGTTGAAAGCCAAATTCAGACCGCTTATGAGCGTGAAGTCAAACTTCCGTCTGGTGGTTCAATCGTGATTGACCAGACTGAAGCCCTGGTGTCAATTGACATCAACTCGGCAAAGTCGACCCGTGGTCAGGACGTTGAAGACACCGCACTCAATACCAACCTGGAAGCCGCTGAAGAAATCGCACGTCAATTACGTTTACGTGATATTGGTGGTTTAGTCGTGATCGACTTTATCGACATGACCAAAGACCGCAACCAGCGTATGGTCGAAGCCAAACTGCGCGAAGCGACCCAAAGTGACCGCGCACGTATCCAGTTCGGTCAATTATCCCGTTTCGGCCTGATGGAAATGAGCCGTCAGCGTTTACGTCCGTCTTTGGAAGAAGCGACTGGCTATGTTTGCCCTCGCTGTCATGGCACCGGTATGGTACGTGATTTACGCTCACTTTCCCTATCGATCATGCGTAAAGTCGAAGAAATTGCCCTACGTGAACGTCATGGTGAAGTACAGGTTGAAGTTCCGGTTGAAATCGCGGCCTTCATGCTGAATGAAAAGCGTCACAGCCTAGTTTATCTGGAACAAACCTCCAATGTACGGGTGACTGTGCTGCCGCACCCGCACCTGGAAACTCCGCATTATGAAATCACGTATAATGCTGAAGGCTTTGCGCCGACCAGCTATGAGCGTACAGAAGCCACTCGTTCAAGTGAGAAAGAGTTAGGTTATGAGTCTTCTGAATGGCATCTAGAAGAAGAACAGCATGCACAACATGCTGCACCAGCGCCTGCACAGCCACAACAAAACAACGGCCGCAATCACAATAAACGTCGTAATCAGCAAAACCAGCCGGCTCAACCGCAAGTTGCACAGCAGGCCCCTGTTCAGGCAGCAGCTCCTGTAGCATCAAGCAGCCCATGTGCATGGTTAGAAAACCTGTTTGTACAAAAACAGGCGGCCACTGTAGATCAGTCCCGTACAGCAAATAATGCTGCTGCCGCAATTGAGCAAATGGTAAATGGCGGTGCGGTTAGCCGTGGTCAGTTTGGCCGGGTCAATGCAGCAGCTCCGGCGCAACCAGTAGCCAGCGTGGCACCAGCAACATCAAGTAATGTGTATCTTGCGCCTTCTACCGTGGCACACAAGCAAGAGCCTGAGCCGACTGAAAAACTGGTAGAGCGTGAAGAAAAATCACAGCGTCCGCATAAAAAGCAGCGCCCTAGCCGTCATAAAGACACACGTGAACACACTCAGTCTGAAAGCTCTACTGTATCGACATCTCACGCCAACACCTCTCATCAGGTGGTGGAAGAAGTAGTTCAGGTATCACGTCAAGAGCAACGTCAAGAAGCACGTGAACATAAACGTCATTCTCGCCGTCAGCATCATAACGACACCGCACAGAGCCATGATGCACAGAACAATGAGCAGCAACAGAATGTGCCACGTCGTGACCGCCGTAACCAGCAACGTCCGGAACGCCCGAATCGTCACCGCGATCCAAGCGTGCTGAATGAACCAGCAGTGGAAACACCGGTAGTGCCTGAAGCAGCAGCTATCAACCAGAAACAGCCTCAGGTTGAGATGATAGATGCGCCGCGTCAGGACATTATGCCGACAGCTATGGTGGTGAATATTGATCAGGCAAGCAGTGAAATTGTCGCATTAAACGGCACAGCAGCACCAGTTGCAACACCAGCTCCTGAAGTGACTGCGCCAGCTGATACACCTGTAAAGGCTCCACCGGCTGAAGAGTTCTTGGCTGAGGTGAAGACAGCTGAAGCAGAAGAACCGCAAGTCAAAGCTGAAGCTCAGTCGACCAAGCCACGTGCCAGCAATGATCCGCGTCAGCGCCGTCGTCAACAGCGTGAAGGTCGATCTCACCAGGCCAAAACACCACAATTGACTGCGTCGCAAATTCCGACTCTGGGTCAGTTTACAGTGGGCAGCCTGATTCGCCATGTATATGGTGAAGACTGTTCTGTGCTGATTGAACAGTTTGGTCTATTACCCACCTTTAACCGTGCCTTGCTGAAGTTTACGCAGGAATATAATGCGACTGTAGCCAAAGCAGCAGCGCCTGAGCCTGAGAAAAAGCCTGTCACCCGGGATGTAGAAGTTGCCAAGGCACAGCCTGAAGCAGAGCCTGCACCAGTTCTGGATTTAACACCGCCAGCGCCTACGCCAACCGCGCGTGTAGCCAATGACCCGCGAGAGCGCCGTCGTTTAGCTAAACTTGCAGCAGAGCAAGCCTTACAGCAGGCGAAGCAGCAAGCTCAGGCCGGGTCGGCAAAAAAACTGGCTGATGCACCTGTCGAAGAGGCTAAGACAGTAGAAGCAGAGCAAGCTGAAGTGACCAGCACTGAGACAGTTCAGGCCGATGTGGCGAAAGCGCCAACAAATGCGACCGTAACTGCTGAAGTCCCGGAAAACACAGCAGTCGAGTCAGTGCCCGAAGAAGCCGTAACAGCTGAAGAAGTGACGGACACGCCAGCAGCTGCAGAAGTGGCCGAAGTCAGCGAAGCTCGTGAAGAAAAGCCTCAAGCTGAACAGAAAGCGCCTATCACTGAAACTGCGGATTCACCTGCCGCAGATCAAACAGCGACTGAAGCAGCAGAGGCGGAGAAAGCCGACAAGCAGGCTGCTCGTCCACGCCGTCCACGTGGCCGTCCACCTAAAAAAGCAAATCCTGCAACGGAGTCATAATTCGCCCAATTGTAGGAAGATAAAAAAACCTAGTCATTTCGGTGACTAGGTTTTTTTTGCTAAATTTAGTCAGAATAGGTTGATTGCACTAGACTTTAAACGTTAAAAGATAAGAGTTAAGCGTTTATTGCATATAAATCACATGTAGTGGATACGAAAAATAAATAGGAAGATCATGAGCCCGATGAACCAACCCGATCTGATTGGTATTGCAGATGTCGCAGCCAAAATTCCAGCTTTTTTAAATAAAATACCAAACCTGCTGCATGGACTAAAACAGGCTTATTTACGTACTCCCAATACCCCAACCGGTCTAGGTATGGCTTTTGAGAAAGCGGTCCTGCGTAATCCGGACGGAAACGCCTTACTGTTTGAAGAACAGCGTTATAGCTATGCGCATTTAAATGCCTGGGCCAATCAGATTGCTCATTTCTATCTTTCCTTAGGCGCACAAAAAGGCGATGTGGTGGCGGTCATGATCGAAAACCGCCCCGAACTCATCACGACAGTTATTGGTCTGGCAAAAATTGGCGTGACCATTGCCCTGCTCAATACCTCACAGGTTGGCAAAGTCCTTGCGCATAGCATCAACTTGGTCAAGCCGTTTGCTGTGATCGCCGGGGAAGAGTGCCGCGTCGCAATTGATGAAATCCGGCATGAGCTGGCTATTGCTGCGGGTCACTTCCACTGGTTTGCAGACCAGGATACACAAACAGATGCTGGGCAGGCACCCGAAGGCTTTGTCAATCTAGCAGAAAAAATTGACCTGTTCCCGAAATTCAACCCGTCTACCACCGGCTCAGTGCAGGGCAAAGACGGCCTGTTCTATATCTATACTTCGGGAACCACCGGCTTGCCGAAAGCTGTCATCTTTAGCAATGGACGCTGGACACTGGCCTATGGCACCTATGGTCATGTACTGAACCTGAATCAAGAGGATGTGATGTATTGCACCCTGCCGCTTTATCATGCTACGGGGATGGTCGTGTGCTGGTGTGGCGTGATTGCAGGAAGCAGCGCACTGGCCATTCGGCGTAAATTCTCGACTTCCTCATTCTGGAAAGATGTCAAAAAATTCGATGCATCCGCAATTGGGTATGTCGGCGAATTATGCCGTTATCTGATGGATGCACCGCCTTCGGAGCAGGAACACGGCCACCGGGTCACCAAAATGATTGGCAACGGCATGCGCCCGAATATCTGGGACAAGTTCAAGGCACGTTTTGGGATTAAAGAAGTTCTAGAGCTATATGCCTCCAGCGAAGGCAATGTTGGCTTTAGTAATGTGTTTAATTTTGACAATACAGTCGGCTTTTCGCCCACCCCCTATGCGATTATCGAATTTGATAAAGAGAGAAATGAACCAGTCCGTGATACCAAGGGTCACTGCAAACGGGTAAAAAAAGGTGAAACTGGCCTGTTAATTGGCAAGATTACCCGTCGTTCGCCTTTTGATGGCTATACCGATCCGGAAAAAAACAAGTCCGTGATTATGACCGACGTTTTCACTAAGGGAGATGCCTATTTCAATACCGGTGATCTGGTGCGTGATATCGGCTTTCGGCATGCCCAGTTTGTAGACCGTCTCGGTGACACTTTCCGCTGGAAAGGCGAAAATGTCTCGACTACTGAAGTTGAAAACATGCTGACCGAATATGACAAGATCGTTGAAGCAGTGGTCTATGGCGTAGAAATCCCCAATACCAATGGCCGTGCCGGCATGGCGGCCATTACCCTGCAGCCAGGCAGTGAACTGAACGAACAGGACCTGAAACAGATGGTGAGTACCTTTAAGCAATGCTTGCCTGCTTATGCAATTCCGGTATTCTTGCGTATCCAGCAGCAAGTAGAAACTACGGGTACCTTTAAATACCAGAAAAACCAGCTTAAAGAACAGGCGTTTGATCCTCAAAAAACCGATGAACGCTTGCTGGTTTTGCTTCCGAATGCGACAGAATATTGCGAATTGACCCAGGAAATATTCAACAATATTCAAGCCTATCAATACCGTTTTTAGTTTCAAAGCGCATTTTTTAAAGAGATTGAGTGAATTTGTTGCATTTATAAACAAACATCAACAAGTTTGCTAATTTTTACTTGCGCTCAGTTGATAACTTGCTACAATACGCTCCATCAAAACGAAGTGGTGTTGAGGAAATCTCTTTTTCTTGCACTGCACATTCAGACCAGGTTTGAGTGTTGGTTCAGGGTCGTTAGCTCAGTCGGTAGAGCAGCGGACTTTTAATCCGTTGGTCCCGCGTTCGAATCGCGGACGACCCACCATTTATTTTGATGTACCTAGAGATGGGTCGTTAGCTCAGTCGGTAGAGCAGCGGACTTTTAATCCGTTGGTCCCGCGTTCGAATCGCGGACGACCCACCATCTTTTAAAGGCTTCTGATACGAAGCTCTTTTCGCTTTTAAAGCAATATCTTGAATGGGTCGTTAGCTCAGTCGGTAGAGCAGCGGACTTTTAATCCGTTGGTCCCGCGTTCGAATCGCGGACGACCCACCATTCTACCCCTCAGAATAATTTTCTATTGATCAACCGATCATTCCGGTTTAGCGTATAACGCTTATCTTATTGATTTTTATAAGTTTATTTCTAATCAGAATAAGCTAATCCGTTTTTTACCCTTCGATGCCCATGACATTATTCAAGGTCTGATCGCTTATTGCGGCGGGAAATTATCTTTTTTGCTCAACACATAAGCTTTAGAGGGCGCCGGATAGCCGCGCTCAAATAACTCCTGATTGATGGTTTCTTTTTCACTATGAATTTTTTCCAGATTCATCACCAGCTGATTGCTATTTTTAATAATGTAATAAAAGCTGGCACCTTCTTTACGCTGGATAATCAGCTCGGTACGTTCCGGATTCACAATCCAGCGATCTTTACGATAGGTGATATTGCCATCATCGGAGTTCTTTGAATTATCAATAAAAATTTTACCATGCTGCACAATACTGCGATGCACTGTACCATCTGCCAATAAAGTCAGAATAAATTCAGCTGTTCCCTCGAGACAAGGTACAAAACGGCCATCACACTGAATTTTAGCGCAATAGCGTCCTACAAAATCCTGGGCATATTCAGGTACAGGCTGAGACTCCCCGGCTGTTTCGGCCCGAAAATTGGTCTGGGAAGCGATCTGGGTCAAGGACTTGGCGACCACCGGCTCTGTAGGCACGGTATTGGCCGCCGTTATGCTGATCCCACTGGCCTGTTCCGATCCACCAATTTCCTGCATAGGCTGAACCTGATGACGATCACAGGCCAACAACCCCGCTATACCAGCGAATACCAGACCCAGCCGGCTCAAAGTATTGAATGCATAAACTGACACAATTGATTTCATCTTTTCACGCACCGCAATAGGGCTATATATGCCATAGGGCTTATAAGAGTTGTATAAATTTTTGACATAAATCAATGAATTTTTCATTATGTTAGAGGCTGAAGCCTAAATAATTAATCTTTATTAACATTACTTAACGAATTAATCGGGAGGATATGCTTTAAAATTTGCAAAAAAGCTCCATCTTTTAATTCATGAATCATTTTGTAAAGATTCAAGCTTATTTTTTTTCAGGAGATATGTATGACCAATGTTGGTTTATATCGCTCGAACCGCTCCAATATGATTGCAGGTGTCATGGGCGGTATTGCTGAACGTTTTGGTTGGAACGTCACCCTATTACGTCTTATTTTTGTTTTGCTCTCGGTAATGAGCGCAGCCTTTCCGGGTATTTTGGTTTATCTGGTCTTATGGCTGGTGATTCCAAAAAAGAACCTGATGCTGGAAGAATAACCCTTATTTTCCTTTAAGTTTTCACCCAAATTGAATGTGGTGAACTTTTATACCGCAATAATTCCCCCAAATTATTGCGGTTTTTTTATTGATTTTTCTTTCTATTTTTTAAAGCCGATCTCAAGCTGGCTATTTACCCTATCGCAGATTCGCTATAACTTAGTCATGTATTTCTAGAAATGGATATTCAATGACGCAGGCAGAATGGATCATCTTATGTCTTTGTGCATTTGCCGCGCTGTTACACGGATTAAGCGGCTTTGGCTTTCCAATGATGAGTACGGCGTTACTCTCGGCGCAATACTCCTTAAGTCTGGCCATCGCTCTGGTCATTCTGCCCTGCCTGCTGCTTAACCTGATTTTACTCAAAGCCGATCCTTCCCGGGGGATGCTCGCAAGCATCACTTATCATTTTAAAAAATACTGGCCACTGATTCTGAGCAGCCTGTTGGGCAGCCTGCTCGGTGTAAAATTACTGCTTTGGCTGAATGAGGGCTATCTTAAATTATTACTCGGTGCAGTAATCCTGTTTTATGTGCTGGACCAGCTGCGCCACCAGCCTTTTCAGGTCAGCCCCACTGTATGCAGCATGCTCGGGTTCGGTCTGCTGGCAGGGACAATTGGCGGAGCCACCAATGCCATGGCCCCTTTTTTAATGATGTATCTGCTGAGCTGCAAGATTTCTACCACTGAAGTCGTGATGGTCAGCAACCTGAATTTTATTGTCAGTAAACTGGTGCAGCTCTGTGTGCTCTTCCCTCTCCTGCTACAGCTCAATCCCCAACAGCAGTATATTTTAGTCTGGATTACAGTATTTGCGCTGGCCGGCGTCTGGATAGGTGGAAAGATTCGCCATCGGCTATCACCACAACATTTTAGATCTCTGGTCTTAGGACTGTTGCTGATCTTTGGCCTGCATGCACTCTGGCAAAGTACTGCACTATTACAACATTCTGCGCTACTCATTAAGTAGTATATTTTTCAGGACAATATCCATTACATTAGATCAATAATAACCAGGACAAATTCTTTCAAATAAAATATGGAGTAAGGAGATTGTATGAGTGTTAATTTAACCACCCCGACCAATGTCATGCCCAAAGGAAGCCGTAAGGGTTGGATTCTGATTATTCTTTCCACCCTGATTGCCTATGGTCTGTATAACATTTTGCCCTATGATGAAAATGCCAATAAGGGCTTAGCTCTATTAATCTTTATTGGTATTTTATGGCTGACTGAAGCCTTACATATTACGATTACTGCACTACTGGTTCCCGTGCTGGCGGTACTGCTGGGCATGCCCATGGCCTCGGGTGAGGAACTGGTTCCCATCACAACTCAGGCAGCATTGGCCACGTTTGCTGATCCGGTAATTTTCCTGTTCTTCGGCGGTTTTGCTTTGGCAACGGCGCTGCATATCCAGAAACTCGACAAGAAAATTGCTATGTGGATTATTTCACTCTCCGGTGGGCATCTTGGCGTCTCGGTGCTGGCAATTTTTATTGTCACCGCCTTGCTTTCCATGTGGATTTCCAATACTGCTACCGCAGCAATGATGTTACCGCTGGCACTGGGCTTACTTGCACATCTGGATGTACAGCATGAACGTAAAACCTTTGTTTTTATTCTGCTCGGGATTGCCTATTCCGCCAGTATTGGCGGTCTTGGCACCATGGTTGGCTCACCGCCCAATGCGATTGCGGCCAAGGCACTCGACTATGATTTTGCCGACTGGATGAAAATCGGTTTACCGATGATGCTGATTATCCTACCTGCCATGCTGGTCAGTCTGTATCTGGTGCTGCGTCCAAAACTGAATCATAAAGTCCAGTTTATCACTGAAGATATTCCCTGGACCGGCACCCGTATCGCCACCATGATTCTGTTCCTATGTACCGCAACCGCCTGGATTTTCAGCAAGAAGCTGACGGAAAACTTTGGAATCAGTCAACCCGACACCTGGATTGCCATTTTAGCAGCTTGTATGGTGGTCATTCTGGGCACCGCGACATGGAAACAGATTTCAGAAAATACCGACTGGGGCGTGCTCTATCTGTTTGGTGGTGGCCTGACATTAAGTGCCGTTCTGAAAGATTCAGGCAGTTCACTGGTGCTGGGTCAGACTCTGGCCAATGCCTTTGGGGATGCCTCTCCACTACTGATTATTTTCGTGGTAGCAACCTTCATTATTTTCCTGACCGAATTTACCAGTAATACGGCCTCTGCCGCACTTCTGGTTCCGGTCTTTGCCGCCATTGCTGCCCAAATGGGTATGCCTAAAGAAATTCTGGTGATTGTAATTGGTATCGGTGCTTCCTGTGCCTTCATGCTACCTGTGGCAACGCCACCAAATGCGATTGTGTTTGGTACCGGTCATATCCAGCAAAGTGAAATGATGAAAGTAGGCTTTGTCCTGAACATCATGTGTATTTTCCTGATTTCCCTATTTATTTACTGGTTCTTTATTTAATTTGTCTTTTCAAATATAGACCAAAGCATACTCCGGTGTGCTTTTTTATGGGAATCTCCAAATTGTTCTAGTCTGCAAAAAAATAAGCCCTGTTTTTTTCTACACCTCAAATTCTATAAAACTGGCTGATAAGCAGACTCAATAAAATACAGGTCTCATCCCTGCTATAGGCAATTGAGTGTCTAAGCTTTCATTTTAAAATGGTTCAGTTCCTGATTTAAGGCGGCAATAATATCGGCCCGGCTAATAATCCCCACCAGCTGCTGCTCACTTACCACTGGAATATAATTAAAAGAACGTTCAACAAAATAAGGCACCAGATCCTGAATCGGTTGCAAGGGCTGCACTGTCACCACCTTACGGGTCATAATGTGTTTGACTGGATGTTCCCAGCTGCTGCGAAGATCACCAGCATGCTTCAACCATTCCACCACCTCATACATCGCCAGGGTCCCGACCAGTTTTTCATTGGCATTGACCACTGGCAGGCTCATCAGGTTCATCTGCTTAAACTTGTCCAGAGCATGCTGAATATTATCTGTTTCATGCAATGTAACCACGTCCTTGGTCATAATATCCTGACAGCTGAACTGGGTAACTGCACGCGCATTGGCCAGGTCTTGTGCCTCTAAAATAATCTTTTGCAAATCATATTCACTAATGTCCAGCAGCTCGGTCTGATGGTCCAGCACGTCCTGAATATCTTGCGGCCGAATCGTCACTTTCTGGGTCGGCGTTGGGTCTTTGGAGCGAGTATTCAGCTGGGCCTGTTGCTGTGGATAACGCTTGCCAATCATCCGGTTAAAAATAATTGCAATCACCATCAACAAGACCGAATTGAGCAGTACCGGGTAAAAAACAAAGGCATAGCCTAATTCATGTACCGCACTACCGCCCAGTACTGCCGTAATAGCCACCGCACCACTGGGTGGATGCAGGGAATCCGTGGTCATCATCAGGATAATTGCTAGAGCCACTGCCAGACTAAAGGCTTCGGTCGGATTGGCAATATACAAGGCACAGGTCACACCGATCACCGCAGCAATGGTATTTCCCACCATAATGTTCCAGGGCTGTGCCAGGGGACTGGCTGGAACAGCAAAAAGTAGGACCGAAGACGCACCCATCGGCGCAATATACCAAGCCTCAAAGTCTCCCAGTATCCAGTAACTCAGCAGGGAGGATACTCCAAGACCCAGCAATGCACCGATTCCACATAACAAACGATCTTTAAAAGGAAGAACTTTAAAATTGGGTTTTAAGGTATTAAGCCATTCGAGATTTGAGTGAAACACGCTTTGCCTGGTCTGATTTTTTTACAAATTTTGCGTATTATAAAACCAAGTGTTATTGAAGATGTATTCATTTTATATCTTTTCTAAATTGATTTTTTTACTGATACAACAATGCTTAAAATAAAATCAATAAATATCAGTAACTTAAAATCATATCAAATACAATTAACGCTTAAAAAGTTTCACCATTCTTTTCTATTCCACTCAGCAACTATTATCTCAAGCTGAACTGATCAAGCTGAACTGATCAATCTTTTAGCTCAAGTAAAAGACCTCACTATCTGCCTGCCTGTTCCGGATCTCACTGAAAAAATTATGCGTTTTTGTCAGATGAAGGCTGAAGAACAGCTACTCGTCGTAGTGAGAATGGAGGACAGGTTCAAAGAGTCAATCACGATCACTCATGTAGAATTACAGAATTTTCATCCTCTTGCACTGAGATTTGCACAGAGATTTAGCTTAATGTATGAACCAAAATTTACTATCGAGCTAGAACCTTTTGATGATAAAACGCTGTTGGATTTTACCTGGATGTTTAGCGATTTGGCTAAAAAACCATCCCAACTGTGCATTTGAAATCAGGCAGCGCATAAACGATTTAAAAACAGGGATCAGAGCTTAAACCTTTGCCACACTCCGGCAAAGTCCTTATAATTGAGCACAATTTTTCTCTAATTTTAAGTGGATGACCATGAGTCGCGCCATATCGCATATTGATACTTTCCAAGGCTTAATTCTTGCCTTACAAAACTACTGGGCGGAGCAAGGCTGCGTCGTGTTACAACCTTACGACATGGAAATGGGTGCAGGAACATTCCACACTGCAACCTTCCTGCGTGCGCTGGGTCCTGAAACCTGGAACGCGGCCTATGTACAGCCTTCACGCCGTCCCAAAGATGGCCGTTATGGTGAAAACCCGAACCGTCTACAACACTACTACCAGTTCCAGGTGGTACTAAAGCCCAACCCGGACAACATCCAGCAACTTTATCTGGATTCTTTAAAAGCGATTGGGATTGATCCTTTGGTACACGACATCCGTTTCGTGGAAGACAACTGGGAATCGCCAACACTGGGCGCATGGGGCTTAGGCTGGGAAGTATGGCTTAACGGTATGGAAGTGACGCAGTTCACCTACTTCCAGCAAGTTGGCGGTGTTGAATGCTACCCGGTTACTGGTGAAATCACCTATGGTCTGGAACGTCTGGCCATGTATTTACAAGGGGTAGATTCGGTTTACGACCTGGTCTGGACCAAAGGCCAGTTCGGTACAGTGACTTATGGCGATGTATTCCATCAAAATGAAGTAGAGCAATCGACTTATAACTTTGAATATGCCCCAATCGAGAAGATGCTCGATCTGTTCGACTTTTATGAAGCTGAAGCATCTCGCCTGATTGAAGCTGAACTGCCATTGCCTGCTTATGAACAAGTCATTAAAGCATCTCATTGCTTTAACTTGCTCGATGCACGCGGCGCAATCTCGGTGACTGAGCGTCAGCGCTATATTTTACGTGTACGCACGCTTGCACGTTCTATCGCACAAAGTTATGTTGCTGCACGTGCCAAACTGGGCTTCCCAATGGCTGAACCGCATCTGCGTGATGAAGTCTTGGCACAATTAAAAGCCCAAGTGGAAGCAGAAGCAGCCCAAGCAGAAAAATCAGCGGAGAACAAATAATGTCTAAACATACCATTTTATTTGAACTTGGCTGTGAAGAACTTCCACCAAAAAGCCTGAAAAAATTACGTGATGCGCTGCAAGCAGAAACCGTAAAAGGCTTAAACGATACTGGACTGGCTTTTGACTCTATCGAAGCATACGCAGCGCCCCGTCGTCTGGCTTTAAAAATTGTCAATGTTGACGCTGCGCAAGCCGATACGCAAAAACGTTTTGATGGTCCCGCTGTACAAGCGGCGTATGATGCAGAAGGCAAACCGACGAAAGCCCTAGAAGGCTTTATGCGTGGTCAAGGGATTAGCGTTGATCAGGTCTCTACTTTCCAGGCCGGTAAAGTAGAAAAAGTGTGCTACTACAAAGATGTCAAAGGTCAAAGCCTGGATGCGCTGTTACCGCAAATTCTACAAAATGCGCTGGACAACTTACCTATCGCTAAACGTATGCGCTCTGCGGCAAGCCGTACCGAGTTTGTACGTCCAGTGAAATGGGTGGTATTGCTCAAAGATGATCAAGTGATTGAAGCGACTATTCAGGACCACCAAGCCGGTAACCTGAGCTATGGTCACCGTTTCCATGCGCCTGAAGCGATTACTCTGGCCCATGCGGAAGAATATCTTCCGAAGTTAAAAGCAGCTTACGTTGTGGCGTCTTTTGAAGAGCGCCAAGCCATCATCGACCAGCAAGTCAAAGCGCTGGCGGATGAAGTGAATGCGATTGCAATTGTACCAAGCGACCTTCGTGATGAAGTGACTGCGCTGGTTGAATGGCCGGTGGCTTTACGTGCCAGCTTTGAAGAGCGCTTCCTGACCGTGCCGCAAGAAGCGCTGATCACCACCATGCAGGACAACCAGAAGTACTTCTGTCTGGTAAATGCTGAAAATAAATTACAGCCTTACTTCATTACTGTATCGAATATCGAATCTAAAGATCCGGCCCAGATTATTGAAGGTAACGAGAAAGTTGTTCGTCCGCGTCTATCTGATGCTGAATTCTTCTTCCTGCAAGATCAGAAGCAGCCACTGGCTTCTCGTAAAGAGAAACTGGCCAATATGATCTTCCAGATAGAATTGGGGACGCTTTGGAACAAGTCTGAACGTATCGCCAAACTGGCTGTTGCACTGGCGCCCATTACCGGTGCAAATGCTGCTGATGCTGAAAAAGCCGCGCTGCTGGCAAAATGCGATTTGACCTCTGAGCTGGTGGGCGAATTCCCTGAACTTCAAGGGATTGCGGGTACTTACTACGCACGTCTTGAAGGCGAAAATGATGAAGTTGCAGAAGCTTTAGGTGAACAATATTTACCTAAATTTGCAGGTGACGTTTTACCGAAAACCAAAACCGGTACAACGATTGCCCTGGCGGACCGTTTAGATACCTTGACGGGGATTTTCGGTATTGGTCAGGCACCGACTGGCTCTAAAGACCCGTTTGCACTGCGTCGTTCTGCGATTGGTATCCTGCGTCTGGTGACTGAAAACGAGCTGGATGTTTCAATTGAAGAACTGATCGAACTGGCTTTGACTGCCTACGGTGATGTACTGAAAGATCCGGCGAAGACTCTAGCCGATGCTGTTGCCTTCCTGGAAGGTCGTTACCGTGCCAAATATGAAGACAAAGGCGTTGCTGTTGATGTGATTCAAGCGGTTCAGGCGTTGACACCAAAATCCCCACTGGATTTTGACAAGCGTGTCAATGCAGTTAATCACTTCCGTACATTGCCTGAAGCAGCTGCTTTAGCTGCTGCCAACAAGCGTGTTGCGAATATTCTTGCCAAAGAGGCTGCTCCTGCTGGTGAAGTTGTTGAAGCAAATCTGGTGGAAGATGCTGAAAAAGCATTATTCGCTGAACTTGCGAAAATCACACCAGTGGTTGAGCCGCTGTTTGCTTCTAAGGATTACACGGCTGCGTTGTCTGCATTGGCTGCCCTGCGTGCGCCAGTCGATGCATTCTTTGACGGTGTCATGGTCATGGCGGATGATGCTGAGCTAAAAGCAAACCGTTTACGTCTGCTTGCTCAGTTACGTGATCTGTTCACGAAAGTTGCAGATATTTCGGTGTTACAGCACTAAGTTCTAAGCTATAAAAAACCCGCTTTAGAGCGGGTTTTTATTAAGCTAATTTATAAATAAATTCTTTTTGCTTAGGTAGGTATAAACCCGTTTCAATATTTTCGATTACAAAATTATTAGAGGATAGCAAAGCATTTAGAGAACTATTTACTGATTCAGAAACTGTAATACCAACTTCTTTTTCTCCAACTAACTCAATTGCTAGAGGTAAAAGTTTTTTGCCCAAACCGGACTCTCTAAATTCTGGCAGAATGTAAAAGGTACAAATTTTTTTCTCAGAAAAACTATTTTTTAATAGAGAAAAACCAGCTAATTGACCATAATTGTCTTTTGCCAGAATGATTTCTCGTTCAGCTCCAGCAAAACCTTTAGCAAATACATTCCAATACCATTTCTTAATTTCAGGATAAAGATATGTTAAAGCTTCTATATCCTGACTCAAAAGTTTTAGAGTATTAAAATCATGAGGCATGACTTCACACTTAAAAATTTGGTCTAAACGATAGATGCTCTTTTGCATACTCACCCCCATACAACTAAGATCACGATGATATAGTTATAAATTTACAATACAAGTTTTTTATGCATAAACAGGTAAAAAAATGTAGTCTTTCTTTAATGTCGTTTTACTGGCCATTGAAACTTTAAATTGTTTTTCCAAAAAGCGTATCCAATACAACAGATTATAGATACGATACCTATTCCTATCAAGATATGCCAAATCAAATATTTAGTCCAGTGATATATACCAAGTGGTCTTGACTCCACAAATACAGTAGCCAACAGACTGCCCATAGCACCTAGCATAATTACGGAGAAGATGAATACTAAGATATTAGATAAGGTTACTTTCACTCGTACAAACTTAGCAAAAGCATTAAATCTATCAATATGTTTTGATTCTTTGTTATCTCCTTTACTACTCTTTTCAAAATGGTAGATCAGCATCTGTTCTGGCAAGATAGCCGACTCACCTTTAAATTTTAAATAGGGATTCCAAACTTCTTTTTCTAAGAGTCGACATCGCTTATATTTAGCATGTGAAAGTTTTAATTCATCATGTATATCACGTATTAAAAAGAAATGAATTTGTTCTAAAATAAAATTTTTATTCAAACAATTACTTACAGCAGCTGGTAGATCTCTTAACTCATTCAGTCGAAAATCTATAACTTCTATTTTCTCGAATTTACTTACAACTAGACGATCCTGAGGCTCATAGTTTTGAGATAAAATCTTTACATGCTCAGGAGTCAATCGTAAACGAAATCTAAAATAATGATAAACAGTTTTACCTTCTAGGCTAGTTGACTTCGTATCGAGCATTTCTGCAGGGATCTTAATACGAGTGCTTCCATTCTCTTCGTCCAGAATAAATTTAACATTAGTTAATTCATTACCAATATCTAATTCTTTATATAAACGAAGTGTGTCATTTTTTTCTCCATAAAAATTAATGTCTTTAAAATTAACCCCTTCGAAAGATGACTCAAGGCGTTCATTAAAGATAAGTTCTACTAATTCATCTGTAGAACAAATTACACTCCCAAGGTTACCCATATAGTTTTCTTTTGCCATCTTAAATGGAAAATAAAAATTGATACTATTAAATGAATTATTACTTACCAATTCTAATCTTAAGCCTATGTCTAAATAATTACAGGCTTGTTTAGCTTCCAAAGACCAATAATTAATATGAAGCTCAACTTTGTTCGCAGATATTCCATCAACAGGACTTGTATTACTTTTATCTTCAAGCCAAAATCCTAAACTGTAGCCCAAGAGTACCTCCCTATGAGTATTGTTCTAAGTATAAAACCGCAATTTACTAATCTAATTCTTGAAGGGAAAAAGACTATTGAGCTAAGAACTAAGATTGGGAAAAAATTTTCAAATAATGCTGACCTAATAATTTATAGTTCTAGTCCTGTTAAAGCAATAGTAGCTATAGCAAAAGTGCATAAGATACAAAATCTTAGAAAAGATCAAATTACCTCAGATCATTTTGATAAAATATGTATTTCTAGTGCGTTTTTTCAAGATTATATGCAAGGTAGAGAATCTTGCTATTTAATGGAACTCAAAGATGTTAATAAATTAACAAATCCTATTGCTTTATCAGATTTGAAAAAATTAAATTTCACAGCTCCTCAATCATTTTGCTATGCTTCAGAAGACCTAAATTTATTAGTAAATTCTCATTTATGATCATTGGATTATTTGGCTTATCAGGCAGTGGAAAATCATATCTAAGCCAAAATTTTAAGAAGAAGCACCCTTATTTTTATTGCACTTCGGCTTCCAATCTTTTAAGGGAAGCTAGTAGACCTACATCTATTGAGGTATTAAATAATGTAGAACTAAATAACAATCAAAAAGTCTTATCTAAATTAATTCAACAATTAGATTTAAAGTATGACAATCTATTTATTGAATTACATGCTGTTATAGAAGAAAAAAATGGTAAAGCATACGCAGTAAAGGAGGATATATTACAGTCATTTCAATTAGATCAAGTTTATATTTTAGATAGACTGCCTGCTCAAATTCTGAAACAACGTAAATTAGATAAAAGCAAACATCGCCCTCCTGTTACTGTAGAGGATTTAATAAAGCTCCAACAACTTCAAAAAGAAATTTTGACTCAAGCCTTCTGCAATAAGGTTAAAGCTATTACAAACTTAGAAGAGCTTGAATTTGAAATGAGAAGATCTCACTGTAAATAACGATTACTATCTATTCCCTGTAGGTTAACTATAGTCATTTTCCACCCAACTCCCTATACTCAACCTAACAACACTCAACAAGAAAGAATCATATGAAATTTAAAGCTCTTATTTTGACGGGTCTTGCGAGTATTGCTATTACAGCGTGTACATCTGCACCCAAAGTTCCGCAGCTTGAAGTTGGCGTCTTACAGGAAGTACAAAACCTCGAGGTATCTCCTGAAACCACCAACAATCAGGCAAAACTGACCAAATTCCTCGATAAGTGTGTGATTGAATTTACAGGCGATATTGAAAATAACCGCATTATTGAACAATGGTCATTTAAAGGCATGACCTTGATGGATGCCGGTTCGGCAACTTTCCAGCGCGACGGCACTAGCACCGCGCAAAAATTCAATCTGCATGACGCAGGTGTACAAAAGAACTTTGTCACC
Source organism: Acinetobacter sp. S4397-1 (assembly GCF_024129285.1). Classification (NCBI taxonomy): domain Bacteria; kingdom Pseudomonadati; phylum Pseudomonadota; class Gammaproteobacteria; order Moraxellales; family Moraxellaceae; genus Acinetobacter; species Acinetobacter sp. S4397-1. The sequence goes on along the minus strand of NZ_JAMXXZ010000007.1, from coordinate 12,701 downwards.
TTAAGAGAACATTTCGCGAAAGATGCCCTGAGCCAATGTGACTAAATGGATGGCCCTATTTTGATAAAAAATAGGGCTATTTCTTTAAGCCGCCTAAAATTTAAAATTATTTCTTCCTCTTTTTTCTTCATTATAAAAATGACAATGCTTTGAATCTATCTATTTTAATATCTTTTTCTTCACAGGATATTCATTGTTTTCAACCCTTCATCCGCTACACTAAAAACAAACTCAGACCATTCTTAGACAAATTCGAGGTCGCTCCATAATGAATATCAAAACTCCTCTTCTTTTAAGCGCAGCTTTAATGCTGTCTATACCGGCATTTGCACAGACCACGACTCAGCCCGCTAAACCGGTTAAACCCTATGGTGAAAACCCGAACCTGTTGCATGTGTTTGCCTACAAGGCGCAGGAAGGCGTAATCCATACTGCCGAAAAAGTAGGCGAAGTGACTGAAAAAGGTATTGCCAAAATTAAGCCGGGGGTCGATCGTGCCTGGGACAATACCAAGAGCGTAACCTCCGATACGGTACAAAAAGTAGATCAGGGTGCCCAGCAGGCTGCTCAACAGGCCAATCAAAAAATTCAGCAAACTAAAGAGGTGTGGGGTGGCAATCCTCAACAACCTGCACCCATTCAACAACAACCTTTAAGCCAGTCGTCAACAGTGACCGAAAGTCCAACTATGCCACAAGCTCAACCGCAGGCAGGCGCAGCCACCAGTTATGCGGTGACTGATCTATAAAAAAAGCCCCTCATGGGCTTTTTACATCTTGTGTAGCAGGAAAATTTTAGCTGCACGCAAGTGGCTAGAATCAATTCACCTGCCGAATCGGCTGGCCCTGTTTAAAGGCTTCGACATTTTCCAGCAACTGGTCCACGATTCGCTGACGTGCATCCACACTGCCCCAAGCATTATGTGGCGTCACAATGAGGTTCGGAATTGAAGCATCAAGCAGGACATTGCCCTCTTTAGGCGGTTCAACCGAGAGCACATCGGTGGCTGCACCTGCAATCTTGCCTTCACGCAAGGCCTGTGCCAGTGCCTGTTCATCCACAATGCCGCCGCGCGCACAGTTCAGCAAAAATGCACTGGGCTTCATCGCATCCAGCTCAGCATGACTGATTAAATGTCGGGTATCTTCAGTGAGCGGGCAATGCAGACTGAGGAAATCTACCTGTGGCAAAAGCGCTGCAAATGGAATACGCGATTCGTCCGCAGGACGACCAGGCAAGGCAGCAATCCGGATCTGCATGCCAAAGGCTTCGGCCAGTCGGGCGACCGCCTGGCCCAATTCACCATAACCTACAATTCCAAGCGTTTTTCCAGCCAGCTCAACAATCGGTGCATCCAGCAAACAGAACTGGGTAGATTTTTGCCATTCTCCCTGCTGTATCGCACGCTGATAGCTTAAAAATGAAGTGGCCAGATTCAGCATCAACATTAAGGTATGCTGTGCCACAGCCGAAGTTCCATACGCCTGACAGTTACATACCACAATACCGCGTGCCCTGGCCTCAGCCAGATCAACATTATTGGTGCCAGTGGCTGAAATCAGAATGAGTTTAAGCTGGGGGCACTGCCGGATCGTCTCGGCATTGATGACCACCTTATTGGTGATGATCACTTCGGCATCGGCCACACGTTCCAGCAGCACATCGGCAGAAGTCAGCGGATAAAGGGTCAGTGCATCAAAAGCGGCCCGAAGAGCCTGCATATCCAGATCTTGCTTGTCTAAGGATGTATAGTCCAGAAAAACGCCGTTCATATAAATTCCCTTGTTCCTGTTCGACAATAACCTCATGATTTAACCGCTATTGGCATACAAAGCAAGTTAGTGCTAGCGTTTCACTGCCTGTTTTTTTAGTCGAGCGGCTTATCAATATAATTACGCAAGGAAGTCCGCATTTTGCACATCACATAAATCGCCAGAATAATCACAAAAATAATAGATGCACTGAATAAAATAACTTTAGGATGCACACTTTCTGCATAGGCCAGATTTGGCAGCATCACAGTCAGGATCAAACCAATCTTCATCGACATAGACTGCATTCTGTATCCCCTCTTTCTGTTTTCAGCTTCGGGAGTGACAAGCCCCCCTAGCCTGCCACCTAAATACATCTTAAGCCACCTTAGCTTTATGTCAAATATTTGTTTTAGATTAACTTTTTTTGGTTAATCCAGCTCATTTTTAGTCACAAACTGTACATTCTTGTCACTTGAATCCACAAAGCTGGCTGCGCCATATTCATTGGTACTCAGATTGAGCTGTTTATAGCTGAAGATATAAAAGTCTTCATAGCGCTTCATTAAAATAGGATGCATGCCCAGACTGAGCGTATCCTGTTCCTTGACCAGTTTCATGATATGCCGGTCATTCATCACCACCAGATAGCGCTCATCATTCAGGCTAATCGTTAACAAGCCGTTGCCTTTGGCATAAATCGGAATCAGGAATTTATGGTTCAGCGCAATCGCGCCATCCGCATAGCTCTCAATTTTATTGCTGATCACATTAAACACCAGCCCATGACCATAGGCATCCAGCAATAGCTGACGGTTTTCCTGCGGCAGATTCAAATGAATCCCCAGTTTCAGCAGATCCTGCTGATCTACCTGTTTATTGCTGAGTAATTCCCGCAAAATGACCTGTTTCTGGGCCGCATCAAAAAACTGGGTATCCAGCAGCAGATCGTTATTTTTTAAAATGCGTCCCAGGGCCTGACGATGGCGCGGCAGGATATTTTCGATCACCTTACGATAATAGAACTTGCTGTTTTTCTTGACCTTGCGCATTTTCTGGTAAAAATAGCTGGCATCATAATCCCGTACCAGAAAGTCATAGAGCAACTCGGAACTGGCCAGCACAGCGATGGCATCATGGCCGGTAAAAGGCAAATGCAAGACATGGTGCTGCGGAATGACCGCCTGCAATTTCAGATAATGGGCACGGTCTTCGGCGCAATAAGGATCGTAGATAATAATATATTCACGCGCTGCACTGACATCTTCTACTTCAATCCGCATGCCCTGATTAAGCTCCGGCTGATAGAACATGTTATAACGGCGATCTTCGACATCTTGAGGATCAATCGAATATTGCGGCACCATGGCCACCACGCGCTGTACATCTAAGGCATTGGAATATTTGATTGCCGCATAGCCGCCCATCGAGCCGCCATAGGCAATCCTCTGCTGAAAAGGTGCAATCAGCTCGGCAATAGCCTGCAACATGTTCCACATGGAACCTTGTGGAAACCAGGATTTATGCTTAGGCATAATACCGAGTACATTAAATTCAAATTTTGCCAAGGATTTCTCGGCATTGATACTCAAGCCCTTCGCACGGGTAATCAAATCTCCAAATGAAAAAATCAATTCTGAAGATGATCCCGGCATAAAAACCGCACGTATATGCTCATCTTCAAAAACAATCTGCTTATCCATAACTTTCCCGTGCTGGTTAATCGAACCCTTCGGCAACAATTCAGTCAATGAATGCGACCGAAAAAGTGAATATGCTATTTTATAACGATGAAAAAGATTAAAAAGCGCAAAATATGACACAATCATTACATCCTGCAGCGCAACAGGGATTTAGTGCAGCGGCCGAGCTTTATCAGCAGGTCCGGCCTGACTATCCGGCAGATCTCAGCCGCTGGCTGGCCGCCACCCTGTCGTTGCCAGAGGATGCGCATCTTTTAGATCTCGGCAGTGGGACGGGAAAATTTATTCCATCCTTACGTCCGCTCGGCAGTCGGATCACGGCGATTGATCCTGTGCCGGAAATGCTAAACCAACTGCAACAGGCCCATCCAGATATTCATACCCTGGAAGGTCTGAGCCATCAGCTTCCTTTGCCGGATCATAGCGTGAATGCCGTGTTTTGTGCACAGTCATTTCACTGGTTTGCCAATCTGGATACTTTAAAAGACATTTATCGGGTACTTAAACCGCAGGGTTATCTGGTTCTGGTCTGGAACCAGCGTGATACTGAGATAGACTGGGTAAAAGCTCTCGCAGATTATATCGCACCCCTGGAAGGCAAGACGCCACGTTTTCATCATGGCCAATGGCAGGAGGTATTTAAACAACAAACATTGTTCCAGCCGTATGCAGAAACCCATATGCAGCACATGCAGCATGGTCCTGTGGAACAGGTGGTGTCCAAGCGTCTGCTATCGACCAGTTTTATCGCAGCGATGCCAGAGGCACAGCAGCAGCAGCTTAAACAGAAATTTGAACAGCTGCTTGAACAATATACGACCAAACAAGCCCACGATCTGATAGATTTTCCCTATCGGACTTATGTATATGTATTTCAGCGAAGTGACTAAAAACAGGATTTGATCATGAATAAAATGCAATGGATGACACGCACTGTGCTTTTGAGCAGTGCCATATTTCTCATGGCCTGTGATCAGAAAAATACAGAAAATACTGAGCCGAGTCCAGATTCATCTGCCTCAGAACAAGTAATGAAAGAACTACAAACCGATCCGGTCAAAACCTTCCCCCAAACGGCTGATGATCCTTATGACATTGCTGTATTAACGGACTATGAGCTACGCTTTCAGGAAATGAGTGCGGATCTGGAAGCAGAAATGAACCAGATGCGCAAAGACGAAAATCTGACTGAAGAATTTATCCAGCAACGTCAGCGTGACCATGTTCGTTCTGCCCTGAACATGCTCAAGGCTCTGGAGCTTAAAACTGAACAGGGCCGCTATATTCAGGGCTTGATGTATCAATACTGGGAACATCAGGAACAGCTACTGAAGCGTTCAGAGCGTCAGGCCAGCACTGTCACTGAAGCCAGCAAGAATGTACAGGGATTGGGTAAATATCTGCATGCTCAGGAACAGTTAGAACATTGGCGCTTGCAGTATCCTCAAAATACGCAGCCCCCAGCAAAAACCACCCAGAATTAAACTGTTTTTCATCTCCACAGGAAGCCGGGGATTTGAGCCGTTTCTGGTCTGATTTTAGCTATTCAGCCCGGCTTTAATTCGACAGAAACTGATGCACCCCTTCTCCGGCTGCACGCCCTGTGGCAAAACAGGCGGTCAGTAAATAGCCGCCGGTCGGTGCATCCCAATCCAGCATCTCGCCGCAAAGAAATACCTGCGGATTGGATTTGAGTTGCAGCTGTTCCGAAAGCGCTTCACGCTTGACTCCGCCTGCACAGCTGATTGCTTCTTCAATTGGCCGAAAGCCACTTAAAGTGATAGACAGCTGTTTGATTTTTTGGGCCAATTGGTCTGCATCCTGCCAGATGGATTTCGCCACCAGTTCTCGCACTAGGGCGGCTTTTGCTCCTTCCAGACCCGCTTTACGCCAGACATTGGCCAGAGACTGTTTTTTGCCGGGTTGCAGTTTTTTGGCCAGCTGCTCTACCGTTTGATCCGGAAATAAATCCAGCTCAAGCAGCATCGGCTGGCCAGCTTTTAATTGCTCACGCAGCCCCCGGCCCTGTTTATAGATCAGTCCACTTTCCAGACCATAGTGACTAATAACGATATCGCCAGTGCTTTTATCTCCCTGCCCTACCCAGGCCGCCACACGCTTTAGCGGCTGTCCGAACATAGGCTGCATAAACTGGGACCAGACATACTCCACCCCGGCATTACTCGGCTGAAATGGCTCCACTTCTTCAGCTGCTAACCAGCTTTGCCATGCTCCATCACTGCCCAGCTGCGACCACGAGACTGCCCCGCAGGCCAGAATAATCGCATTGAACGCTTCGGTCCGGCTTTGCTTAGTCTTCATATCCTGAAGTTGCAGGTATTGCTGCTGCACCTGTTCCACCTGATGCCGATAATGAAACTGAATGCCTTGCTCGGTCAGACGCTGTAACCAGGCACGCAGCAACGGTGCAGCCTTCATTTCGGTGGGAAAGACCCGGCCTGAGGAGCCAATATAAGGTTCAATCCCCAAATTTTTCATCCAGTTCTGAATCCAGGCAGCATCCCATTGTCTTAGCCACAGCGCCAGCCAGTCGGCCTGATCATAACGCAGAATAAACTGCTCAATAGGTTCAGCATGGGAAATATTCAGCCCCGTTTTTCCTGCCATTAAAAACTTGCGCGCTGCCGAAGGTTTTTGCTCATATACATGCACCTCATAATGCCACTGGCTTAATACTTCAGCCGCCATCAATCCGGCCGGACCTGCACCGACAATTGCAATACGCTGGCTCATGCAAATTATTCCATCACTTGAGCGTTCTGGCCTTGCAGAGGCTGAAACTCGTCAAAGCGGGTGATATAACCTTCTGGTTTACGAATGATTAACTGCTGACACAGTTCCCCCCGCTCCAAATATTTAATTTCAAAATGTGTACGCGCCGAATCCTGAGCAATCACTTCTTTTTTAAATGGCAATTGCCAGACTTGCACTAACTGCTGTTCTGCTTCCGCAATATATTCCGGAATATTACTGGCCAAAGTGATCATACCGCCGCTTTTTAAACGGGATAACAAGAATTCAAAAAATGGCATATTTAACCAGCGCTGTGCCGGATTATGCGGCTCCGGATTGGGATATAAAATAAAACACTGTTCCACTTGCTGCGGATAAAGTGCATGTACAATCCACGGTAGCGCATCGGCATGAACCGGTTGCAGATTGGCCTGACCTTCAAGCGCATGCTGTTTTTGCATGGCCAGAAATTTTTCCCGGGTTCGTTCAATGGCAATCAATTGACTCTGCGGATGTGTCCGGCTAAAGAGTAAAGCATGTTTTCCCTTGCCCGCTCCGATTTCAAGACAAATCGGCTCAGGACTGATACTTTGAAAATCACGAGGCGCATGCATACGCTGTGCTTGAAATTGACGAATCGGCATAATCAGATCAAACTAATAAAAACCGCATCAGTCTACCAACTGCGGCTATATTTGCCTAATCGAAGCTGCATATTTATCGGGAGTTTAACCATGTCTACCAGTTTAAAATGTCCACGTTGTGGCAAACTCACCACTTGGGAAAATAATGAATTCCGTCCCTTTTGTTCAGAGCGCTGCAAAATGATTGATCTGGGGGCATGGGCCAATGAAGACTATAAACTGCCCACCCAAGATGCGCCTCAAGCCGATGCTCCAGAAGACTAAAACCGGAGAAAGTCTGCTTTTTTTTCCTTATCCCTAGATAGAAATATAGCTGGCATACTCATATAAACCAGATCAAGTTAAGCGAAAATTAAACGCAAGTTAACCATATTGATCGCCTAATCACATTCCTACTCTGAACTTAACCATTACATTATTTTTAGAGCATTCATATGGGCTATATCCTCTTAAAAGCTGTTTTTATGGGGATGTGTTTCTTGGCCCTTCTTTGCCTGAGTATTGGAATTTTTCAGCAAACTGTTCTGTTTATTGTGGTAGGCTTTTTATTTGCCTTTCTAAGCGGGTTATTGCCTATGCAAGCCCGTCAGCTTCCTAACAATCCTTTTTCCAGATAAAAAACCAGCGAATGCTGGTCTTTTTAACAATTAGCCTGTTATTTTAACCCGCCTTTCCCGCCACAAAAGGGTTATGCTGTTTTTCAAAACCAATGCTACTTATGGGCCCATGCCCCGAAATAAAGCGAGTATCATCAGGTAAGCTAAAACATTCTCGTTGAATCGAGTCCAGTAATTGCTGATGATCGCCTCGTGGAAAGTCCGTACGGCCGATTGAACCCTTAAAGAGCACATCACCGGTCCATAACAAGCCATGATTCTGGTTATAGAACATGACATGGCCCGGGGTATGACCTGGTGCAAAGCGGACTTCAAATTCCTCATCACCCAGTTGCAAGACTTCCCCACCTTCCAGCCATTGGGTCACCTCGACTTTTTCAGGAATCGGAAAGCCATAACGTGCAGAAACTTCCTGAATCATGTCAAGCCAGAATGCGTCTTCACGATGCGGGCCTATAACCGGAATATTCCATTTCTTTTGTAGGGCACCTACTGCACCGGCATGATCCAGATGACCATGTGTGAGCCACAGGGCTTTGACCGTTACACCCAGTGCTTCCACCTCAGCTACCAGCTTTTCCGGCTCTCCTCCTGCATCGATCAAAATAGCTTCTTGAGTGTCCGTATCCCAAAGTATCGAACAGTTTTGCTGAAAGGCCGTTACAGGAACAATTTTGACTTGTAGCATAGAACGAAATACCTCGAGATATTTTAATGGGCAAGAGTTTGAGTCAACGCCTCAAGATTAGCTTCTAACAACGTATTGAGCAATTGCAAATGATCTTCACGATTATTCAGCGCCGGAATATAGCTATACTGCCCACCACCTAGCGAGCTAAACAGCTCGGCGTTCTGGATGGCCAGTTCTTCCAGGGTTTCCAGACAATCTGCTGAAAAAGCCGGACTCATGACCTGCACGGATTTCACCCCTTGTCTGGCCCACTCTTCAATCAGTACATCGGTATAGGGCTTGACCCATTCCTGCTTGCCAAAACGCGACTGAAAGCTGATCGCATATTGATCTTCAGTCAAGCCCAGTTCCTGCGCAACCAGATGACCGGTAATCCGGCAACGATCGGCATAGGGATCGCCTTTATCTGCATAAGGCTGCGGAATACCATGAAAAGACATCAATAACTTTTCTGCTTGTCCATGTACTGCCTGATAATCCCGCACACTTTGCACTAAAGAGCGAATAAAAAGTGGGTGTTGATAATAGTCCCGAATCATCGAGATACCTGGCAGATTACGCTGTTTGGGAATCCAGTTCGCTATCGCATCATATAGCGGCGCAGTCGATGTCGCCGAATACTGGGGAAATAAGGGAAACAGAATAATATGGTCTTGGGGCTGGGCCGATAACTGATGGAGCACATCTTGAATATTGGGATTGCCATAAGTCATGGCTGGCACCACATTCAGCTCAAACTGTGGATAACGCGCGGCCAGCTGGGCTTTTACAGCCTCGACCTGCTGCAACAGAATCTCACGCATGGGAGAGTCCTGCTGCCAGACCTGCGCATAAGCATGAGAAACACGCTTGGGACGAAAAGGCAGAATGAATAAACGCAAAATGATTTGCCAAATTGGTTTGGGAATTTCAATTACGCGCTGATCAGACAAAAACTGTTTCAGGAAACGGCGTACCGCTGGCACGGTCGGTTCATCTGGCGTGCCTAAATTTGCCAATATAATCGAGACTTTAGGTTTGGCTGTAGAAAACATTCAGTGCATCCGTCATGGTATCAACCCGCTTACTTTAACAGCTTTTACCTTATTCTCTATATAGATTAATAGGCTGACTTATATGGAAAAGTACGATCTTTACCCAATAACTGACTGTCCAGAAGTTTACGTGCTTTTGGGGTCACCTGCCAAAGCAGACGCTGGCGATCATCACGACCCGAAGGAATAATCCAGTCATTCTGGCGCATTTGCATTTTTATGCTATGCAGTGCACGGATATTGATTTGGGCGCGAGCCACTGCATGTGCACGTGGCATTTCTGCGTGGGCATCTTCCAGACCGGTTTCATTTAAATATTCATTCATGCGTTTGGAAAAAAATTCTTCAGGCGTTGGATTGATAAAAGTCGAGCCCAAGATCTGCAGTAATTGTGCCCAGGTCAATTTTTTCTGGACTTTCAACTCTTTAAAGTTACCGTCCTGATAGGCATGCATACGATATTCAAAAGAAAGTAGCTCATGCATGGAGACTTTAGGCAGGCTCAGAAATGGATCAATTTCGCGTGTTCCCATTTCCTGCTCCAGTTGCGCCAGCCTGGTCTTCAACTGGTCAATTTCATCATGCAAGGCTTGGGTATTTTGCGGACGCACCCAGCCCGCTACCGGATAATGCTCCAGAATTTGTGACATATTCAGACGTACCGCCATTTCCAGATCACGCAGGCTGCGATACCTAAACACCTGATCTGCTTCATTTTGGAGTAACTGACGGAATTCCTTAAATTTTTCTTTTAATTCCGGCTTGCTATCATGCAGATCAGGATCACGTGAGTCCGGGTCCTCATGCATAAAGACAATTATAGGCTTCTGTTTCGCGACCGCATAAATATATTCCAAGTGCATATAGCCCACACCGGAAACCGATTGCTCCCCATATTGGCTGCCCAGCAGGATCACGACATAATCACAGTCATCAATCTGGCGGCGTGCAAATGCCGTATTGAGCGGAGTACGCTGTTCCAGTCCCCAGGAAAAGAACCCCATACCCACCAGTGTTTGAGACAAAATAATCCGCTCTGGCTGCATGTCTGCCCCAGAAGTGGAAATGAATACCTGATAGCGTTTATCGAGCATGGGTTATCCTCTTCTACCGCATAGGCACAAAAAAGCTTTCGCATTTGCAGCCTATGACTCCCCCAGTATTAAAAAATACTTTTCCAAATTTATAGAAATAATTTTTACTGCGCCGGTTGGAATCAAGTATCCATATTGCTAAGTTGCCAGCTGAGATCAGCTGGAATCAGGCGCTGTAAAACAGGTTGAAGCTGGTCAGCATTCTGCCCACTCACAACCAGTCTAATTTTCAAGTTTTGCTGATCACCATGCTCAAATAGTAACCCATTTTTAATCAAAATACGGGCGGTTTGTCGCGCTACTGCCAATCCTGAGTCAATTAGTGTCAGCTTATGACCAAAAATATACTGAATTGAGGGTTTTAGGAAGGGGTAATGTGTACATCCTAAGACTAAATAATCGGCGCCTTGATCGACAACAGGCTGTAAAATCTGTTTTAAAGTTTCCAGACAGGCCGCACTTCGCTGCTCTCCGGCTTCTACAAAAGGAACCAGCTTCAGACTGGTTACTGGCAGGACGCGAACCTGCGCAGGCTCGGCAAACCGGGTTATAACTTCTTTAATCAGTTGACCGCGAAATGTGGCAGGCGTGGCCAGAACCGCAACTGTTTTGGAGCGGGTATTGAGCACAGCAGGTTTCAAAGCAGGCACTAAACCGATTATCGGAAAGTTTTCCCCATAGTAATCACGTAAATAATCCAGACTGAAAGCAGATGCCGTATTACAGGCCACCACTACAACTTTACAGCCCTGACGATACAGCCAGTCCACAGCCTTGGCAGTCAGGTTGCGAATTTCCTGATCATCCCGTGCTCCATAAGGCACATGTGCAGTATCGGCATAATAAATAAAACGCTCATTCGGCAGATAACGGGCGATTTCTACAGCGACTGACAAGCCGCCAACACCCGAATCAAAAATACCAATCGGTGCATCTGCACTCGCTTCAGGCATGGGTTGAAGAACTGAAGAAACTGGTTGAATGGCGCTCATAAGGGATAATGGATTGATGTGTCAAAATACCTGAAGCAAAGCTTAAACCTCAGGTACTCAAATGCAAGTCTAAATCACCACTTTTTAAGCTTAAAACGGTTTCACCGGCAGCATTTTCACTGAGCTCTCCCATTTCCACCAGATGTAAAAAGGCAGCACGCTGGATCAGGGCATTGATTCCAAAACGGACATGCACATAAGGACGCAGTTCGCCCTGATATTCCCGCATGAATACCGGGTGCGCTTGATCCACAATTATCAGGTCCTGGGTCGTGGTGCTCAACTGCAGATAGGTTTTGCCTTCAATCTCGACCTGATCAACCTGATTGACAAATAAAGGCTCGTCCTCTACTGCAATTTCAATCATTTCCACCGGCGTTTTTAGATAGAATTTATCGTTTTCTTTCCAGAGCACCGTTGCAAACAGGTCAATCATCGGCTGACGCTTGATCAATTGACCTTCGTGCCACCATTCGCCGTTGGCCAAAACCTTGAGATCCATTGCGCCACAATGCTTTGGCTGCCACTGCTCCAGAGGGGGGATTGACCTTTTGTGACTGCCCTGTGCATCTTTTAAGTATTGTGCGATGTCCATTAAGTTTTTATCATCACGATCAGTTAATTTTTTCGTCGGATTCGTGTTTGGCATTGGCTTATCCATAAAAGAAGACCTTAATGACGGAAAAATAATATGTTTCAGCCAATTGGCTAAAACCGGGTTTAAAACTATACTAGCCCAGATTATGAAAGACACTAGCATTTTTGTGTCTAGGAATTCAGAACACTCATGGCAGCACCCAATCAGCTGATTATGGTTGCCACCGAATAGACATATGAGGAGTCCTACATGGAACACATCGAACGTGAATCGATGGAGTTTGACGTAGTCATCGTAGGTGCAGGCCCTGCGGGTCTTTCTGCGGCAATTAAAATCCGTCAACTTGCAATTGAAAACAACCTGAACGATCTGTCCGTTTGTGTCGTAGAGAAAGGCTCCGAAGTCGGTGCCCACATCCTATCCGGTGCAATTATCGAACCTCGTGCCATCAATGAACTCTTCCCTGACTGGAAAGAACAGGGAGCGCCTCTTCATGTCCCCGTCACTGAAGACAAAACGTTCTTCCTGCTGTCTGAAACCACCTCCAAACAGGCTCCGCACTGGATGGTGCCAAAAACCATGCATAATGATGGCAACTATGTCATTTCCCTCGGCAACGTGGTGCGCTGGTTAGGCCAGAAAGCCGAAGAGCTGGAAGTCTCCATTTTCCCGGGCTTTGCAGCTGCTGAAATTCTCTACCATGAAGATGGCACGGTGAAAGGTATTCAAACCGGTGACATGGGCATTGGCAAAGATGGCGAACCGACGCATAACTTCACCCCGGGCTATGAGCTGCATGCCAAATACACCATCTTTGCTGAAG